>JAGGSM010000241.1 GCA_021159105.1 Candidatus Bipolaricaulota bacterium | reverse complement strand
CCGCCTTGCGCTTCAGCGAGTGCCTTGACGGCCACAAGCATATCGTGCTTGTCGATTCCGACAACGACGATATTGTGATGATCGTGTGACACGCTCCCGGCGATCGCTCCGTGCTTCAGACCGAAGCCATGGATCAGGCCGCGGCCGATGTTCCCATTCTTCCCGTAGCGCTCTACGCAGAACATCGGGAGGACATCGCGCTCGGTGTCAGGCTGGACGATCCCGTCCTTCACTGTCAACGTCGCTTCCATCACGTTGTTCACGATCTGGCCCGGTATGAGATCGATCACCCGCGCGCGGATCGAATCACTGTCGCTTCGAATGGCGAAGTCATCGTCATCGAGGCTGTGGTGCAGCTTCACCGTGTGCCGCAGGTTATCGGGGTAGTCGATGTGCGGCGGACTGACGGCAAGTTTCCCTCCCTGCGCCACAAGCTTTCCGTTCACGAAAACACGCTGCGGGTCGATGTGCTCGATGGACGGAGCGAGGATGAAGTCAGCGTAGCGGCCGGGAGCGATCGAACCGAGCAGGTGCTCGATGTGGAAGTGCTGCGCGGTGTTCAGCGTCGCCATGCGGATCGCTTTCATGGGCGCCAGGCCAAGCTCGATTGCGCGGTTGACGTTGTAGTTGATGTGCCCCTCGGCACGGATGTCGGATGTATGCTTGTCGTCGGTGCAAAACATGAGGTTTCGCGTATCGGTGCCGTGCTCCACGACGCCGCTGATCAAGGCGTCAAGGTTTCGTTCGCTCGACCCCTCGCGCACCATCACCCCCATGCCAACGGCAAGACGAGCTCGCAGCTCATCGAAGGTTACGCACTCGTGATCGTCGTTTAGCCCGGCCGCAGCGTACGCCTGCAGCGATGCGCCGGAGAGGCCGATCGCGTGCCCGTTGGCGATCTTCCCCCTGCTGTGAGCGGCGATGATCTTCAGCAGGTGTTCGTCGCTCAGCGTGTCGATCTTAGCCGGGTCGAGCTCTCCCAGGCTAACCGCCGCGTCCAGGTCGAGGAGCCGTTTCGTCTCCGCAACCCCGAGCGCACCGCCCGTCGTTTCAAGACCCGGAGCGGTGGGAACGCGCGATGAGACCTCAATGAAGATCCTGTACGGGAGGCGATCGATCCCCTCAATGAACGCCAGAAGGCCGTCCAGTCCCGCGACGTTACTGATCTCCATCGGATCGATGAGCATGCTGGTCGTTCCGTGTGGAACGATCACCTCAGCCAGAGCCGGAGGAGTGAGGAGGGTGGTCTCGATGTGCACGTGCGCGTCGATCAGTCCGGGGATGGCATACTTGTGCTCACCGTCGATCACCGCAAGTGGAGGGAGCTTTGGGAGCGTGGGAGAGATCGTGACCACACGTCCATTCTTGATCCCTATGTTTGTCGCTAAGATCTCAGCGCTGTAGACATCAACAAGCTGTACATCCTTCACCAACAGATCGAGCGGCTCGCGATCGTGCGCCGCGCGTATCTCCGACTTCAGCTCATTCAGTCTCTTCCTGTCATTCCGGATCACGCAGACTCTCCTCTCTTTGCCACGGCAGTTTCTTCATCAACCATGGGAAATCCACTCCTCAAACCGGAATTCCGCAGAGAACGGATTGACAAATGTGATTCCCTCAAGTTGCGAACCAACATTGAAATCCTCACTAAGCACAACGGGAATTTGATTCAACCGGGCAGCCGCCCAAACCTGTGCATCCCAGAAACTGAACTGGTAGTCACGTACTCCACGCACCGCTTCCAGAACGACCATTTCCGATATCCTGAGGACTGGCCAGGACCGAGCATAGTTCTGAATTCGCTCGTAAGCCTCATCGATACTCAGCGGAACTGCTATCTTGCGTGTTATGGCTACGAAGAACTCCGCCATAATCTGGGTGTCAATAACACCTATTCCTGCTAAAGCTAAACGGTCCAAGATCCGCGATGCCTTCCTTTGCTTTTCTGGTTCGGATCTATCGTAAGCATAGACAAGGATGTTAGTATCGACAAGCACCCTGTCATTGTCGCTCATGCAGGTCTTCACGCTTCCACGCTCGTCCACCAGAAACGGGCTCTTTTTGCATCAAGCTCTCTATGAACGCTCGTTCTTCGTTCCACACATGCATATCAATTTGAGGCGAGAATGATCCAGTATGTCGGTCGATAGCTTGCCGAATCAATTGGGCCTCCGTAGACCCTGTCTCTCTGACCAGTTGCTTGAGTAGCTGCTCCTGGCGGGCTTCGATGTAAATCTGTTTGCGAACCATCTTGGTTGTCATTTCAACCCTCCCTCGATGGTTTATACATCGCAGTATACATCAATGTGCTTTGTCAGTCAACCCTTTACACGGGTTGCTTCGCCGCCCCTTGGGGCGTGCTTCCCACAGACCTCTTTGATACACCATGTCCTTGCAGCGAGGTGGTTCAATACACCTAAGCAAGCTACTCACAAGCGATGAATCGTCCCGCACCCTTCTCGCCCTGAAACTTGCCATTTGTGTAGACGATCCTGCCGCGGGAGATCGTCGTGTCGACCGCTCCTTGTA
>JAGGSM010000203.1 GCA_021159105.1 Candidatus Bipolaricaulota bacterium | reverse complement strand
CCTTAAGATCGAGACCGACAGCAGCGATCTTCTCATCGACAATGCCCAGATCCGCCCGCACGGTCCCCTGCGGGGTAACGAGTGTCCCATTCTTGATCACAAGATCATATGATTCTTGCGTCATGTTCTTTCACCCCTCTCCTCGTGAGTAGCGCGGTGGCCGCCTCCGCTCTTGGGCCTCAGCATATGCACAATATCGAGCCATGCAAATGAAGAGGCCATTATTGTCTTCATGTCCCTGGAGCTTCAACCGTGATCCCTGGAATACGCCGGTAGTGACGCTGATCGAAGCTATACATCAGTGAAATTCTCTTGTCCTTTGCCCAGCAACCGTTGTATGCGTCGATGAAATCGATGTTCTGATCAGCGTAGAGCAGCGCAGCCTGGAGCAACAGATCATGATTCTCCACTCTAAGTCCGGGGGTGTTCAGAATCATCACGACCTTGTCACGAATTTCCTGCTTGGAAAGCTTGTAGAACGACTCGCATGTCCATACAAGTTCGGCGATAACCATTACATTGGTTCTGAGAATGACACTGCCCTCAGCAGCACTCTTGAGTAGGTCCTCCACTGCGTCTGCCTGTTGCGGAAGATCGTTCAGTAGGAATCTGAGGAGTAGATTAGTGTCAATGAACGCCTCGTGCGCTTTCTCATCACTGTGCGCTTTCTCATCACTGCTTTCCGTCACTGCGCCGCCTTCCTTGCTATCTTTTCTCTCACTGCTTTCCGCACAGCATCCAAATCTTCTGGATGTTTATCGCTCCGTATGCTCCCGCGCAGGTCGAGCAAGGTCCCCTTCACTGGATAGAAAATCACCTCTCCATCTCGGATAATGAAGGTCAACCGATCGCCTGCGCTGATTTCCAAGTAATCGCGGATTATCTTAGGAATCGTCATTTGTCCTTTAGAGCTTACGCGACTTGTCAGCATGATAGCCTCCTTGCGCCCCTGGTTGCCGGTAGTACTATTTTCATGCTACCATACTTTTCTGCAAAAGTAAAGCTTCGCGACTATTGGCGTAATATCACCCCCTATCACTACAAGCAGTGGATTGTCGGAGCAAGATTCGTACAAGCTCAAGGTACCAACTGCCCCGAAGAGGCATCCTAGGAAATTGCAGCGGCTTGCTCCTTGCTATTTAGCCAAGTTGTATGATAGCATTACAGGTGCCGGTCGAGAGAGATCATAGTTTCTCGATGGGTACCTGTATTGGAACAATCAAGCTCAGGGAGGAGTAGGATGATCGATCTAACAGTCAACGAGAAGCAGCTGGAGCGCACGGCACAGCGCGCACGGGAACGGGGAATCATCGCCCCGACGTTCGCCCAGATGAAGGATCCAAACAAGATCCCACAGAAGGTTAAGGACGGGTTGAAGGATGTCGGTCTGTGGGATCTGCACCCGCTGAATCTGTTCCGCATCACGTGGAAGAACGAGCCGGTTAAGCATGGTGGCGGGTTCGACGGGGTGAACTACGTGGAGATCCCCTCGGAGATCACCGGGGTGAAGGCGCGGATCATCGCCCTGGTCGGCAAGTGGTTCCCCACCGGCGCGCACAAGGTGGGAGCGACCTACGGCTGCCTCGCACCACGATTGGTCACCGGGCAGTTCGACCCTACCTTCCACAAGGCGGTCTGGCCGTCCACGGGTAACTACTGCCGCGGCGGCGCGTACAACTCCAACCTACTGGCCTGCGAGTCGATCGCCATCCTCCCGGAGGAGATGTCCCAGGAGCGTTTCCAGTGGCTGTCCAAGGTCGCGGGTGAGGTGATCGCCACCCCCGGCTGCGAGTCGAACGTATGGGAGATCTTCCAGAAGTGCATCGAGCTTCAGAACACGCGCGACAACATCATGATCTTCAACCAGTTTGACGAGTTCGGAAACCACCTGTGGCACTACGAAGTGACAGGACACGCCATGGAGGAGGTCCTGCAGCAGGAGCTGGGAGATAATGGCCGCTACGCCGGCGTCGTCCTCACCTCCGGTTCGGCAGGGACGATGGGCTGCGGCGATTACCTGAAGGAGCTCTACCCGGCGAGCAAGCTGGTCGTCTCCGAGGCGCTGCAGTGCCCGACGCTCCTTGAGAACGGGTTCGGCGGCCACCGCATCGAAGGGATCGGCGACAAGCACGTCCCGTGGATCCACAACGCCCGTAACACGGATATGGTCACCGGGATCGACGACGAGGACTGCATGAGCCTCATCCGCCTGTTCAACGAGCCGGCCGGGCAGAAATTCCTGGCGAGCCAAGGTGTCGCTGAGAAGTTCATCGAGCAGCTCCCGCTGATGGGGATCTCCAGCGTGGCCAACGTCCTCTCGGCGATCAAGTTCGCCAAGTACTACGAGCTGACGGAGAAGGACGTCGTCCTCACCGTGTTCACCGACTCGATGGAGCTCTATCAGACCCGCCTCGCCGAGCTTACCGAGGAGAGAGGGGAATACAACGAGATGCAGGCGGCGATCGACTACAACCTTCATCTGCAGGGGATCAAGACCGATCACACCCTCGAACTGCGCTACCAGGATCGCAAGCGAATCCACAACCTGAAGTACTACACGTGGATCGAGCA
>JAGGSM010000254.1 GCA_021159105.1 Candidatus Bipolaricaulota bacterium | reverse complement strand
TACTTGTGGAGACTGATGGGCACATCGTTCCGATCGAGGTCAAACTCTCCGCTACGCCACGCCCGGCAATGGCAAAAGGGATTGTTGCGCTGCGGAAAGACTTAGGAAAGAAAGTACTACCAGGATATGTGGTTCATCCGGGCGACATCAGGCTTACACTTGGATCTGGAGTAACTGCGTTGCCGTATGCGGAGCTTTGAGGCTTACCAGTCCATAGTCACATTTTGGTCTTATCAAGGTGACGAACGATCAGCATCTTGATCAAGGACTGCCTGGGTACACCCAATCGCTTCGCCTCTTTGTCCAAAGAGGAAATCATCCACACCGGAAAGTCAACATTGACGCGCTTTTGCTCTTGCCGTGGGCGACGCGCTTTGGATAGATCAAGGTGCTGTGTGATGTCTTCTCCTGCATCAAAACGAATGTCCAATTCTTCAGCTTTCATAAGATGGTTACCTCCTTGCGGGATCGTCTTACGGAAATGATTCGTACACGTTCTTCGCGATAGGTTATGATCGCCGACCAGTGCTACGCAGAGCAACCATCCTCACGGATGCGCATCACTCTAACAGACACACTGGATGAACAAGATGACGGGGGCAGTTCAAAGCCGAGCAATACCTTTACAGGCCTGCGGCCCCCTAGAGCCACACTCCCGTCAAGTAGGTATTCTACTTGACAACAGTGGGCCCGTCATCTGTAAAACACAATGGTAGACCCCAACAGATGCTATTCTAAGAATCCTCTCGCAAGGGCCGATGAGCGTTACGGAAGTGGCTCGCTTATTGGAGATTCCACCTGCCAACATCTCGTACAACCTCAGCCGGCCAGACAGAGGCGATGATCCTCACCAAAGAAGACGGGAGATATCGCATCACGGATCGCGTATTCGCCACTTGGCTCAAAGGACTTCGAGCGCCGATGGACAGGATCTAGCTTCTTCTGTGCGGAACCTCATAGAGATTAGCTTTGTCGTTAATTTCGACCGTATTTCGCGTTGAAACGACTCATCACGGACAGACTCGCAATGCTATAATGGAGTGTATATGCGGTCGAAGAAGGTTCGAGAGAGCGTAAAACACTGGATTGTTTATCAGGAATGAAGGACTACCAAAGGAGGAACAAGATGGAGAGTAAATGCAGTCTAGTGAGCCGGTGGTTATTGATGAGCGTTCTCTCGCTGACGGTCGGAATAGCAGTGTTAGGTGGGAGCGTCTTGGCGACTGCCCAAGAGGTTGTTTGGGAAGAGCACACTATCCCAATCGAGAACCTCCGTATCAATGATCTCGCTTTGGTTGACGCGGAAACGGCTTGGGCAGTTGGAATAGTAGATGCCAATCCAGGCGCCCGTCCGCCACAGGTTGTTCCGACTGTCCTCCACACCATCGACGGCGGGAAGACATGGATCGAGCACGAGACAGGGGTTGAACGGGGGGTGCTCAATGCAATCTGCTTTGTAGAGACAGAGATGGCGGTTGCTGTCGGACAGGACCACGGAACACGGGCACCGCTCGTCTTGTGGACGGCTGATGGCGGGAGGAACTGGTCCCGGGCGACCTTACCATCGGGTCAGGGCCAGGGGTACTTGCGTAACGTCATTTTCGCAAGCAACGGCACTGGTTGGGGTGTCGGCCACGATTACGACGAATCCGAATCGCTGCTTTGGCGCTCAAACGACTTGTGCGTCTGGACTGCACAATCTCACCCCATCCAAGAAGGCGCTCGCCTTTCGGCGATTGCATTCCCCGCAGCGATGGTTGGCTATGCCGTGGGCTACATCAGAGGGGAATCTGCAAAGCCGTTCATGCTTAAGACAGCGGATGGTGGCGCTACGTGGACGGAGGTTGCTCCCCCGCTGACGGAAGGAACTCCGATCGATATCTTCTTTCTGGATGAACAGACCGGCTGGGTAGTCGGTGCGAGCGGTGACGACGGTCTCGTGCTAAAGACAACGGATGGAGGTACCAGTTGGGGAGTGACTCTTGTTCATGATTCTCCCCTCTACTTCAAACGAGTCTTCTTCCTCGATTCGCTACGCGGTTTTGCATTAGGAGGTATCGAGATAGGCGACAAATACTACAGCGCTGTCTGGGAGACGCAGGACGGAGGTGCCACCTGGAACGAGTGGTACAAGACCGAACAGTCGATCACCTGCCTGAATGTACATGGCAACACGCTGTGGATGGTCGTGACCGGAACGAGCGGGGGACTGACAAAGATCCTGAAGACAGAGATCTGTGCCGTGGATTGATCACTCACTCGGAACTTGTTGCAGGGATAGGAGGAGAAATACGAGGCATGGGCCGTCCCAGGTTATCACGGGAGTTCGCACCAGCGAACGGGTTGGCTATGTTCAGGCATGTTCTTCCCCGCAACTCATGTATCGATTCTTAAGGCAATAAAGAAACCCTGTGACAAGACCACAGAGAATCTTAAGTTGAAACGTTCGAGCATCCTCAAGAAAAGGAGCTATTGGCAGTAGCTGCAGTAGGATCGTGTTGAATAAGAGCGCGTGAACGCGTAGCGCATGATCCCCAATCGGATTATGCGCATTCTTCTGCCAACAACCAGATTTGCAGATAAAA
>JAGGSM010000278.1 GCA_021159105.1 Candidatus Bipolaricaulota bacterium | reverse complement strand
TCATACTTAGCGAAGCGATTATGTAACCGGTTAGCGGCAAAGACAACTCTCGAACTTGACAAGCTACCGGATCTGCGGTAAGGTCGACGTATCTCATAACTGTGGAGGTGGTCGTCATGCAGACGATCAGTCAGATTGTACGAACCGTATTCACCCGCAGCACCGCTTCGCGCCACTTCCACGCCCATCACGGTCCTCATCAGGGCCATCTAGCTTAACACACCCCTTTTCAAGCCCTAGTTTCAACTCTTCGTGCCCCAGTCTTTTCTGATTGTGGCATAGACTAAAATTACCTTAGGAGGTTAGTATGAATTTCAGGAATGTGTTACTGTTTGTAATTACCTGCGGATTAGTGATGGGTACAGCTGTTGCATCATTTGGCGCGCAAAAACCGGTGTACACCGACGGGATCGACGCGGCATTTCCGCCGTTCTCCTACATCGACAAGGACGGCGAACCGACCGGGTTCGATGTCGAGGTGATAAAGTGGATTGCAAATGAAATGGGCTTCGATGTCAAGATCGTACCAGTCGATTGGGATGCGATCATCCCAACGCTAAAGATAGGGAACATCGACCTGATCGCCTCTGGGATGACGATCAATCCCGAGCGCGAGCAGCAGGTCGATTTCACCGATCCCTACTGGAAGATCAACCTGGCAGTGGTGGTGCGCGAGGTGGCGGGAGAGGACGGAGCGCTTGTCCCTCAGTACAACGTCTTCTCCGCCGTCACACCCGGGAAGACAATCGGCGTGCAGCGGGGGACAACGGCCCAGACCTGGCTGCAGGAGAACATGATCGATGTGGGAGTGGATATCAAGCTCAAGCTGTACGACAACTTCCTGCTTGCTATCGAGGATCTCCTGATCGGACGCATCGACTCCGCTGTGATCGACGGTCCAACCGCGCAGAGCGCTATCGCGGATCGCAAAGCCACCATTGTAGGGACGATCAATACCGGTGAGATCTACGGATACGCTGTCCGCAAGGGAGACACGGAGCTTCTCGACCTGCTGAACGAGGGGTTGAAGAGGCTGCAGGCAAGCCCCAAGTGGGAAGAGCTCGTCAATGAGTGGTTGATCGGAGGCTGATCCTCCTCATCATGGGGGAGGGATGTTCTCCTCCCCCTACCCTCCAACATGGATCCATCTAATCATGCAGCTAATCAGCGAATCACTTCCCTTGCTCCTTCGAGGAGCACAAACGACGATGGTCCTGGTGAGCGTATGCCTCGGCCTGGGGCTGGTCCTCGGCGTCCTTCTCGCGCTTTCCTACCTGTATGGTCCGCGCTGGGCGCGACCGCTCCTTGTAGCCTACGATAGGGTATTTCGCGGTTTTCCCGCGCTCGTCCTTCTCTTTCTCTTCTACTTCGGAGTCGGTAGCTTTCCAGGAGTGCACCTATCACCTGTTGTGACCGTCTTTCTCGCCCTCGGCCTGCGCAGTGCTGCGTATCAGTCGCAGATCTACCGCGGGAGCCTGCTCGCGGTGACCAGGGGGCAGGGGGATGCAGCGCGAGCACTGGGGATGAGCGCGAAACAGACGATATGGTCGATCATCATCCCGCAAGCGGCGTATTTTTCCCTCCCCGGCTTATCGAACGAGTACTCCATACTCCTCAAGGACACCGCGCTGGCATTCGCCGTTGGGGTGATGGAACTGCTGACGCAGGGTAAATTCATCGCCCTGCGCACGCAGGCGGTCCTTCCCATCTACCTCACCATCGGTGTGATCTATCTGGTGCTCACCTACGGGGGTGTACTCGTATTCTGGCTGATGGAGCGCGCCATGCACATCCCGGGATTGAGCGGTCACAGCGCAGGGAGGATGGAATGAGCCTGATTCTGGAATTCTACCCCCACCTTCTGGCTGGCCTGGCTGTCACCATGGAGATGATCGTCTGCGCCGTTCCCCTGGGGTTATTGATCGGGATCGTCATTGCAGTTTCTCGCGCCTATGGAGGGCCACTCCTCTCGCCGCTCGCCTACATCTACCAGATCGTCTTTCGCGGGACACCGTTACTATTACAGCTTTTCATCATCTACTATGGCCTGCCGCGGATTGGGATCCTATTCAGCCCGCTCACCGCAGCGATCATCGGATTTGCCCTGTGCAGCGGCGCCTACCACTCAGAGTACCTGCGCGGGGCGCTGATGTCGATCCCGCTTGGGCAGATGGAGGCGGCGCGTGCCCTTGGGATGGGAAAGATTCAGACGATCAACTCGATCATGCTACCCCAGATGCTCCGCCGCGCGATACCCGGATGCACAAACGAGATCACCTATCTCATCAAGTACTCGTCCCTCGCCTACCTGGTGACGGTGATCGACCTGACCGGCCAAGGCCGGCTGATCGCTTACGCCACGTTCCGCTTCTTCGACACCTTCCTCATCGTCGGTTTGATCTACCTGGGGCTAGTGACGATAGCAAACCACCTGCTGCAGTACGTGGAACGGAAGGTTCGCATTCCAGGGTGAGCGGGGAATGTTTCTTGCCTTCCATCCTTGTAAGGAGAAGATTAGCTAACCATGAAGGACACGAAGAACGCGAAGGGATAAAAGGGATTGCTGCCTCTTTATTCCAGTGACCTTG
>JAGGSM010000270.1 GCA_021159105.1 Candidatus Bipolaricaulota bacterium | reverse complement strand
AGCGAATCGCCGCTTACTGGGACGGGCAGCAGAACCTTCCCTTCGCCCCGTGGGACTTCGCTCCGAACCACGACGGAACGTGCGGATACAAGGACGCTGACGTGCATCCTGTTAATGATCTGCTCGGTGACACGAACATCTTCTCCAACGGGCAATGGCCGAAGCTGTACGTGGTCAATCCGCGCAACGGGCGATGGGCAGCGTTCGACCTGCTGGAAACCGGCGTCGGCACGGGCGATTTCGTCAGCGTCACTTGCATCGACATCGCCAGCCAATACGCCTGCGTCCCCACCCTGGGAGTACAGCCTGGAGACACGCTTCTCGCGGTCTATCAGGATCCATCGAACCACTCAGACTACGCCTGGATCTCAATCAAGGTCAACATAGGCGGAGCACCGCTCGACCAAGGGTCCACCACGTCGTTCGTCGACGCTGAGGGGAACGATGTCGATGCGTACCACATCGGTGACCAGATCTACGTTAAGGTCATTGACCGCTCAGTGGCCGGCGCGGGAACGCTGTCCGATGCCGTAACCATCGCTGGCAACACCTACAATCTGAACCAGATAGCAGGAGCACAGCCAGGGACGTTCATGACCGATGCGATAAGCATTCCATGCAGTATAGGAGACACAATCAACGCAACCTATGTCGATCCAAGCGACGCGAGCGACACCAGTTCCGACAGCGTCACGATCGTCGGCAGCGAGCTGCGGATCGATAGCTTCTACGCCGGGCCGAACCCGTTCACCGATAGCGTCTCCTTTGCCTACAAGGGAGATGGGATGGCGACCAACTTCAGCGTGAGCCTCTATGATCTCTCGGGCCATCGCGTGTGGCAACAGGAGAAGGAGAACACACTGTCCGTCCAGTGGGACGGTCGCGACAGTGACGGGAAGCAGCTGGCAAACGGCGGCTACATCTACGTGGTCATGGCGACCGATGGAACCAACACCTTCACCGGCAAGGGAACGGTGTTCATCAACCGCTAGGGCTGATCGATCATCAAATGCAATCAGGTGCGCCGGGCAAGACTGGCGCACCTTCTTTTCTGTCAAGATGGTCCCAATCACGGACCCTGATGGTCCCTGCGCTCAAACACAAAGCTCTCCAAGAAAAGGGCTGGAGACAAGCTCCGAGCACTACAAAGGAACAAGAGTACATCCAGCCTTCGTAGTGTTGCAGTTTATCGGCAACGTTCTCGAAGACATCATTCTCACGCCGTCCGCTCACTTACGCTCGCTCAAGCCCGCCAAGATCGCGAAGGGCTACCCTTACCACTTAACCCTAGTTCCCTTGGCGTTCTTGGCGCTCTCCACGCAAGTATGCTTTTTCGTTCCGCACTCCGCCTCCCGCGTTCATGGAGCGTTCCCCGTTCCAAGCTCTCTCCTTTCTCTCGCCCGCTCGCTGTCGTTCGCTTCAATAACGCAGAGATCAACAAAACTGCAAAGAAAACTGGTTTCATGCTTCCTTGGCACGCTTTGCGTCTTCGCGTGAAAGATGCCCCTTCGTTCCGCGTTCCGCATTCCTAGTTCCGCGTTCACGGAGTGTTCCACATTCACACTTCTGGCCTTCTCCCTCGTCTCCCATCACTCGTCACTTATGAGCCCCAATCAAAAGGCGAACCCCAGCCAACAATCAGTCGACCGGGGCTCCCTGTGTCTTCACATGGGATCTCGTCAAGGAAGTACTTCAATCGGCACGAGAAGTGTCTTCCCTCCTCCGTACACGACCCACACGTTGTACCTGCCAGGCGCAAGGTTCGCGGTGTCGATCCCCAACCAGTACACGCCATTCGTGTAGCGCCCAGAGAACTTGAACCCAGCACCTTGCTCGACCGCGCCACCGCCACCAGCAGATGCCACGAGCTCCGGCTGCGTTACTCTCACCCACGGCCATCCATATGCGCGGCGCTCGTCTTGCGTCACCTCGATTCCAACCTCGAGCCGCGCTCCCGCACGCGTCTTGGCGGGCGGCACATCGGGATTGAGCGATAGATGATCCAGTACGTCTGAGTTCGGTGCGTCAGCCGTCGCTATGAGCGGGTTCTTCTCCGCATCCTCTCCATAGGTGATTATCCCCAAGTTTGTATGCCAATTGTCCGCAACGTCCGGACCCAACGGATCAGTGCGCTCCATGGTCGCGTGCATTGCCGCGTCCCCGGCGGGCCAACCATCACTCGGGTAGTCGAACGCATTAGCCGTGTCGACAATCTCGCCATCGGCGTTGAGTAGCTGAATCACATCCCCAAGATCGTCCAACTCGAGGTGGTATGGTTTAGTGGTGTCGTAGACGAGGTTCGCTTCAGCATTGCTGATCGTCTCATCGTGACGCCGCTCCAGCGTGTAGAAGCTCTCGTCCTTCTTTCTCTCTTGTTCGGTGACTACCTGCCAAGAGACAGCATCAAAGTCCGTCTTCACAAGCGTTACCGAAGCCGTCTGTGGCTCGTTAGCCAAGTCACACGCCGAGGTCTCCGCGGGGAGAACCACTCCCGATAGATCTACGGTCTTCCAACGCTTTTCTTCTTCCGTTACCGGCTTCTTCCGTCGCCATTGCAGGGTCCAACCGGAGAGATCAACGGGGATTGTTCCCAGGTTGCGCAGCTCAATCCACTCATCCTGCGAGCT
>JAGGSM010000170.1 GCA_021159105.1 Candidatus Bipolaricaulota bacterium | reverse complement strand
TCACCCTCAACCGGGGTACGCGAGAGGACGTGCCGCCCAAGATACACGTTCACTCCGCGGTGGCATGGCTGTTGTCAGAGCATGCATAAGGATATACTGATCCCTGTCTCTTTGTCATTCCGAGTGGATAGCTGAAGGTCAAACGCCAATACCCGAATAGAAGGGGAAAAGTGCTTCACCACGAAGGACGCGAAGAGCACGAAGGGTTCGGAGGACAAGCGCAACGTTGGAGGCAAGCCATACATGGCGAGCTCCCGGCGCTGCCGAAAGCTTGTTTGCTTGTAGCGTGAGCAGCTTGTCTGCCACGTTGAGCTTTGGACTATGGGCTTCATTTGGACTCACGACTATCTCTGCTTCTTGCACTCGCCCGATTGTAGATGTGCGTTTGAGCCGAATTGCATTCTTCGTGTCCTTCGTGCTCTTCGTGGTAAATCTTTGGCATCAGTCCCGCGTGAACTGGAATTGGAGAGCATTTTCCCACTCCCCCTGCCACAGGCAGGCGAAACGGCAAAGAATCTGATTTCTCGGCCCTTGGCAACCGTGGCGCGCCCTTCTCCTTGCGTTATGCAAGTGACGCGGGTATAATACGTTACAGTTTCCGATAGCAATTTATTCGCATACCAACCTAAACATCGATTGCAATCAACCAGAGCTGAGAGTGCGACTTGGCTCACCGGAGCCAAGGAGTGTTTTTTTGAATTTCGAACAGTTTTCGTTTGACCGGCGGATTGCCGCCGGAGTAGAGTCCGTTGGTTACACAACCCCAACCCCAATACAAGAGAAAGCGATCCCACTCGTTCTTAAGGGACGGGACATCATAGGACTGGCCCAGACGGGCACGGGAAAGACGGCCGCATTCGTGCTCCCGATCCTTCAGCACCTGCTTCAAGGTCCGCGAGGAAAGGTGCGAGCGTTGATCGTTGCTCCCACCCGCGAACTGGCGGAGCAGACGCATCAGGAGATCATCAAGTTGGGACGCGGCACAAAGATCCGCAGCGTGACCATCTACGGTGGTGTCAGCAAGAAGCCGCAATTGGCTGCCCTGCGCCGCGGGGTGGAGATCGTTGTTGCTTGCCCAGGCCGTCTGCTCGATCACGTCGACGCAGGAGCGCTCGACCTTTCGCATGTGGAGGTCCTCGTCCTCGATGAGGCCGACCGCATGTGCGACATGGGATTCCTCCCAGACATTAAGAGAATTATCAGGCAGGTGCCGGAAAAGCGCCAGACGCTCTTCTTCTCGGCGACCATGCCCAAGGACATCCGCGCGCTAGCCAGTAGGATTCTCAGTAATCCGGAGACGGTGCAGATCGGAATGATCGCACCGGCAAAGACGGTCTCCCATGCCCTCTATCCCGTCCCGCAGGACCGCCGCAAGGAGCTCTTAGTAGCGATGCTGCAGCGGACGAAGACAGGTCGTGTGCTCGTTTTTACTCGTACCAAGCACCGCGCGCAGAGCCTCGCCGTGTACATGAAGAAGAAGGGATACCGCGCCGCAGCGCTGCAGGGGAATATGACGCAGAATCAGCGGCAGAGAGCGATCAACGGCTTCCGCAACGGGAAGACCGACATGCTCGTCGCCACCGACATCGCGGCGCGTGGGATCGACGTATCGCAGATCTCCCATGTGGTCAACTTCGACATGCCGGACACGGTCGACGCCTACACGCATCGCATCGGCCGCACCGGAAGGGCGGAACACTCGGGAGAGGCGTTCACCCTGGCCATTCGTGGCGACAGCATGATGGTTCACGAGATCGAGAAGACCCTGGGAACCAAGCTCGAGCGCCGCAGTGTGCCCGAGTTCGACTACGGTGATGGGTTCGATCCACAGCGGCAGTTCCCGAAGAGAAGCTCCAGTTCATCCAGACTCCCTCGTTCCTTGGGACGGCGTGGGGTCCGGCGCAGGAGCTTCCGCTAGGGCAAACCCAACCCTTATCAAGAAATGTTGAGTACCCCCAAGCAGCCTAGCCCGACTGGGACGAGCGTGGTTGCCGGGGTGCTCTAATGGATTATTCGCGGTACGTACGATCCCTCCCAATGGGTTCACTCGTTCATCATCTCGCCACTGCACTGCCCATGACAATGGCTTCCCGCAAGCAACACCACCTTGTCCCGCGAGCCTTTTCGCATGCTCTCCAGCATGGCGACCGTTTGATAAGGCCGACTCGAGCAGGCACCTCATGATGGCTGGCTCTTCCCAGAACTAGATGGCCCAGCGAAGAGCCAGTGGAAGCAATCAGATGTGCACTCTTGCACCGGAATGCGGTACTATCTGTATCCAGATTGAGGCGATAGTTTCTTAGGCCACAGGAGGCTTACCATGGCTAAATCGAACGACAAGCAGAAGAAGAGCAACAAGAAGCAAGCTCAAGAAATCCCTCAAAGAGAAGCGTGCCGCGAAGAAGGCCAAGAAGGCCCAAAGAGACTGAGCACGTAGAGTGCAGGGCACTGTTAGCAATCACCGGAACACTCGGGGAGCAAATTCTTGGCAGGCTGCGTGATCTCCAAACTCAGATCGGGGATGCGATTACAGTCCCGCTAATGTTCAACGATCATCTTCCTCGGCATCTTGAGCGAGTGATGGTTCAAGAAAGCCCGCCGCAAGAAAGCACCCTGGTGATCCGGAGTATTAG
>JAGGSM010000171.1 GCA_021159105.1 Candidatus Bipolaricaulota bacterium | reverse complement strand
CTACCGCCACAACCGCACCGGAGAGGACAACAGCGATGCTCACCTCAAGCGCCAGATCATGGGGCGCGAAGTCGTCGTTGCCATCACAGACGGCAAGCTCGACTTCGGCCCATGGAAGCGGGTCTTCTACGGCGAGTTCGACGGCCGCCGCAGGAAGCGAGTCCTCGTCAAGATCATCGGCGAATGGCTAAGCTATGCCACAACCCGCTGATGAGCACAGCGGGCAGCCTCACGTAAATCGGAGATGCCGCCCGCTTTCCTGCAAGACAAGCTCGCATTCAAAGACCCAGTGCGCTCACTCTTCCTTCTTCACCTCGACGCTATCTGATCCAACGCAGCCATCGGCAGTGGTGACGGTCAAGGTGTACACACTCGGCACAGACACCGTGATATCCTCCGTATCTCCAACAACTGCTCCGCAGGAGTTTGTCCACCTGTAGGTGTACGGAGATGCTCCACCCGAGACCGTGGCATCGAGCAGAACCTCTTCGTTCTCACACGAGAGTAGCTTGTCCGCACCGGCGTCGACCCGCGGGGGGATGATCCCGTCAGCAACGGTGACAGAGTCACTGGCCGTGCATCCGTTCGCTCCGGTAACAACGAGCGTGTAGACGCCGGGAAGGGTGACAGTTATATCCTCAGTGGTAGCCACCGTGTCCCCACAATCGTTCAGCCACTTGATCGTGTATGGTTCCTGCCCGCCGGAGATGTTAGCATCGATGCGCGCCTCCGGATTAGCACAGGTGATGACCTTATTCAGTCCAGCATCAACGTCTGGCGGCGTTGTGTTCTTGCTCACCACAACCTCGTCGCTTGCGCAGCAGCCATTGGCCCCGACCACGGTCGCTCGATACGTTCCAGGCGTGTTCACAACGAGCGTCTGTTCAGTCGAAAGAATCGTCCCCTGCTCGTCCCGCCACAGGAACAAATACGGCTCCCTTCCGCCAGAGGCGCAGACAGAGAGGGTCACCTCGTCGACCAGGCATGTCAGTTCGCGATCCGCTCCGGCATCGATGACCGGCGGTTCGATGTCCTGATTGACTGTCACGCAGGCACTCGCTGAGCAGCAGTTACCACCAGCCACCGTGAGTGTGTACGTGCCGGGCTCGCTGACATCGACATCTTCCATGGTGCCAACGACGTTTCCATCCGCATCGGACCACGTGTAGGTGTATGGCGGTGTCCCACCGCTCACCGAGCCATCCAGTGTGACAGATGTCACAATACAACTCAGCGTCTGAGGATCGGCTATGCCCACAATTGGGACTGCGATATCCTGTGAAACGCTGACACTGTCAGTTCCCTCGCAGCCGTTCGCTCCAGTGACGGTGAACATGTACACGCCAGGTTCATCGACGCTAATGTCTTCGGTTGTTCCGATGACGTTACCAGCGGCATCCGTCCACTGGTAAGTGTATGGGGGTGTGCCCCCGCTCGCTGCGCCATCGAGTGTGACGGATGTCACACAACAGGTGAGAACTTGATCCTCTCCCGCAGTGACTGTTGGCGGAACGATGTTCTTGGTCACTGTCACGCTGTCGCTCGCCGAGCAACCGTTGCCGCCGGTCACTGATAGAGTGTACGTGCCTGGATGATCGACTGTTAGGTCTTCACCGCAGCCAATTGTGTTGCCGTCGGTATCCGTCCACGCGTACGTGTACGGAGGAGTCCCTCCGCTCGCTGAGCCATCCAATGTAACGGATGTCACACAGCAGGTGAGAACTTGGTCTGAGCCAGCGTTGACCGTTGGGGGAGTAACGTCTTGCGTGATCGTCACTTTGGCGCTCGCCGAGCAGCCATTGCCTCCGACGACTGTCAGCGTGTAGGTATCCGGCTCATCAACAGTGATCTGGTCCATGCAGCCGATCTCGTCGCCCTGTGAGTCCTTCCAGCTATAGTCATAAACCTGGCATCCACTGCCAACTTGTGCCTTCAGTACGATCTGCCCGACTAAACACGTCAACACCGTTGCGCTTGGAACTATCTCAACCTCTGGTGGGGTAACATCTTCATTCACTGTCACGCTATCGCTAGCTGAGCATCCATTGAGCCCTGTTGCCGTCAGGGTGTACAGACCGGGCTGATCGACGATGATGTCCTCCGTGCAGCCGACCACATCGCCTTCAGCATTCCTCCACTCATAGGTGTAAGGAGGCCTACCAGAGCTGACCGTGGCATCCAGCTTGGCGGTCCTATCCGCGCACGTGAGCAGCCGATCCTGCCCAGCACTGACTGTCGGAGGGACGATGTCCTGATCCACAACGACGCTGTCACTTCCTGAGCATCCGTTCGCGCCGGTCACGGTGAGCGTGTACGTGCCGGGTTGATCGACCGTTATGCCCTCCGTCTTCCCAAGAACGCTGCCCGATGCATCTGTCCATGCGTAAGTGTACGGCGGCGTGCCTCCGCTTGCTGATCCATCGAGTGTGACGGATGTCACAGCGCACGTGAGCAGCCGATCTTGCCCGGCGCTCACCGTCGGAGGGACGATGTCCTGATCCACAACGACGCTGTCGCTCGCCGAGCAGCCGTTCGCGCCGGTCACGGTGAGCGTGTACGTTCCAGGCTGATCGACGGTGATCTCTTCCGTCTTCCCAACAACGGTGCCCGCTGCGTCTGTCCATGCGTAGGTGTACGGCGGCGTGCCTCCGCTTGCTGATCCATCGAGTGTGACGGATGTCACAG
>JAGGSM010000282.1 GCA_021159105.1 Candidatus Bipolaricaulota bacterium | reverse complement strand
ACTCATTACCACGCTATCCACTTTTCAATGACCAGTCACTACAAACGGAAGTATAACAGGCCTCGCAGCGCATGTCAAGGAAACTTTGAAGGCGAATCGATGGCCGCTCTGCACGCCTCTTCTTCCGTTGTCACTACTAACGAGCTCAAGTATACTCCCACAGTAAGGAGGCTGCAAGTGCTTGAAAGACGGATCGGCGTGCTCGCAGGTGGGGATTCTCCGGAGAGAGAAGTGTCGCTGAAATCGGGAGAACAGGTGCACCAAGCGCTGCTCGATCTCGGCTACGACTCTGTTCTCCTGCCCGTTGGCACGAGTGATGACGTCGTCCCAGCGCTTGCCGGAATCGATGTCGTGTTCAACGTGCTGCACGGCGGGGAAGGGGAGGATGGGACGATCGCTCTTCTTCTCGAAGTGCTGCAGATACCTTATCCAGGGTCGCGGCCGCAAGCGTGCATGCGGGCGATGGACAAGGAGCGTACAAAGGAGTCCCTATCCCGCAACAACATCCCCGTGCCACCAGGGATGGTGTGGACCGAGCGCAGAGGGATCGACTCCTTCTGCACCAACGCGATGGAAGCGTTCGGCCTCCCCCTCGTCATCAAGCCGATCGACCAAGGGTCGAGTATCGGCGTGCACATCGTAAAGAGTGCTTCAGAGCTGATCGAACGCGCACAGCAGGTAGCAGGTGAGTTCGGATCCCTCCTTGTCGAGAAGTACGTCCCTGGGCGCGAGCTGACAGCGGCCATACTCGACACCGGGGAGGGAGAAGAGGTGCTCCCGCTGGTAGAAGTGGTCCCCAAGGCGGAGTTCTTCGACTACTCAGCTAAGTACGAAGAGGGGATAACGGAGTTCATCGTGCCCGCGTCACTCGACAGAATGGTTACCGAGGAGGTCAAGGAGATAAGCCTTGCGGCGCATAACGCGCTCGGCTGCTCGGGGTACTCGCGGGTGGACATTCGACTGGATGATGCTGGCTCCCCATACGTCCTGGAGGTGAACACCAATCCTGGCATGACGAAGATGAGCGACTTGCCACGAGCGGCAGCCGCAGCGGGGATCGACTTTCCGCATCTCGTGGAAATGATGCTCAAAACATCGCAATGAGGAGGCAGATATGAAGATAACATGGATCGGACACTCGTGTTTCCTGATTGAAGGAAGAGATGTAAGGGTGATTACAGATCCCTACGATGAACACATTCCGTACAAGGCACCAAGTTTTCCTGCTGACGTTATCACTGTAAGCCACGAGCACTTCGACCACAACGCAGTCGGCCGTGTCCTCGACTCCCCACAGATCGTGCGTGGGCCGGGGAAACACATGGCACACGGGATCGAGTTCAACGGAATGGCCACATTCCACGATGAGGAGCAGGGCAAGAAGCGCGGGGAGAACACGGTGTTCACCTTCACCATCGACGGAGTCACCCTCGCCCACTTTGGGGACCTGGGACACGTGCTGAACGCCGAACAACTGGCGCAGTTGAAGGATGTGGAGGTGGCGCTGATCCCGGTGGGAGGTTATTTCACCATCGACGCCAACCAGGCGGCACAGATCGTGGCCAAGCTTCCAGCGATCAAGGTGGTCATCCCCATGCACTATAAGACGGACATATTGGGCCCAGACTTCCCGATCGATCCGGTGGAAAAGTTCACCTCGCAGATGCAGAATACCGTGGAAATTGGCAGCGCGGAGGTCACGCTTACAGCAAGCACCCTCCCCGCTCATCCGGAGGTGTGGATCCTAAACTATGCTTGAAGTATCGCAGCGCACACAAGAAATGCAGGGCTCGCCCATTCGTCGTCTCGTCCCCTTGGCGGTCGCGGCGAAGAAACGGGGAATACAAGTCTACCACCTGAACATCGGCCAGCCTGACATCCCCACCCCGCGCTCTTTCATGGAAGGGGTACGTAATGCAGAAATCGACGTCCTCTCCTACGCCCCAGCGCGGGGTATCCCGGTGACGATCGACGCACTGATCGACTTCTACGCGGGGATGGGTTTTGACCTCACGGAAGATGAAGTGCGCGTCACAATCGGGGGGAGCGAGGCGTTCGCCTTCTCGCTGCAGGCGACGTGCAACCCGGGCGACGAGGTCCTCATACCCGAGCCGTTTTACCCCAACTATTACGGGCATGCGTTGATGAACGGGATCAAGGTCGTCCCCATCACGACGAAGATCGAGGACGGATTCCACCTCCCACCGATCGAGGAGATCGAGGCGCTTATCACCCCGAGAACGAAGGCGATCCTCTTCTCCACCCCATCCAACCCGACCGGTGTGGCCTACACGCGGCAGGAGATGCAGGCCGTTGCCGATCTGGCGCTCAAACACGATCTGTACGTGATATCGGACGAACCATACCGCGAACTGATGTATGAGGGCGAAGCGGTCAGCATCCTCGAATTTCCCGAACTGCACGACCACGCGATTCTGGTTGACTCGATCTCCAAGCGCCTCTCGGCATGCGGGGCACGTATCGGAACGCTCGTCACGCGCAACCGCGAGTTGATGAAATCGATCGATAAACTGTGCATGATCCGCCTCTCGGCTCCGACCTTCGAGCAGCTCGGCCTGGTCGCGTTTCTCAAAGACCCAAACTACAAGGATGATATCGCTGCGATGCGAGAGAAGTTCCACTCCCGCCGCGACACCCTGTACGAGGCACTGCAGACGATCCCCGGCG
>JAGGSM010000153.1 GCA_021159105.1 Candidatus Bipolaricaulota bacterium | reverse complement strand
TACCTCCCATTTCTTCTTCAATTCTAGAAATTACGCTACTTACGTAGTTTCGTCTCTCAGTCTCTCGTAGTTCTCGATTCCACCGTACGGTGTTTTTGGGTTAATATCACCTTCCTATGGTAATCAGAGCAGCACTCTTCGACATGGATGGAACAATTTGGGATGCACCGATTGATTGGCTAACTGTCCGCCATGAGATCGGCGTTCCCGCCAATGGACTTTCGATCTACGAGCAGCTTATGGACATGCCCTCCCGGGAGCGTGCCCAAGGCATTCGCATACTGGAACATCACGAGGCGCTAGGAGCAGAAAACGGCACACTTATTCCAGGCACAATTGATCTGTTACAGTATTTGAAGGAAGCTGACATCAAATGCGCGCTGATTACCAATAACTCTCGCAGGAGTGTCGAGCGCGTCCTTGAACGTAATCCTCTCTCCTTCGATGCCGTGTTGAGCCGCGATGACGGTGCGCTCAAGCCCGATCCGCAAGCCTTCCTCTCCGCACTTGAGCAGCTCCATGTCAGTCCGCAAGAAACGATTGCGATCGGTGACGCTCACTTTGATCTTATCGCCTCAGACCGGGCGGGTATCGCTCAGTTCATCCTTGTCGGAAACAGACCTTGGACGTCCGAGCTGATCCCAGCCGGTGTGCCACACCACAAGGTTGCTGATCTAGTTGAAGCGCGGGAGATCATCGCGCGTCTGTTGCACCAATCCCGGTAATGATCGGTCAGATCACTGATAGGGCACGCTGTAGGTCAGCGATTATCAGTTCCGAATCCTCAAGCCCAACCGAAAGGCGCACGAGGTTGTCCGGTATCTCCACCTTATCACGTTCCTGCGGCGTTGTTCTTGCCGTCCGGATTAGTGTATTGAGAGTCCGCATCGATACTCAAGACGAGCAAACGAGAAGAATGCGGCCAGATCACATTGATCTGGCCGCACCGTTCTCGAATGTGGGGTTGGCCTTGTTATCCTACCTTCTCCGGCCGATCCGGGACATCGTACAGGATGTCGTCCAGTGGATGGCGATACAGCGGCTGCGCCAACCGCTTCTGGTCGAAGTAGTGCCCCATCAGGCCGATCGAACGTCCTAGGACGAACAGGGCGTTGAACAGACCGGCGCCGATCATCTCGTCGATCTCGCTGTCGCTGAAGTTAAGCTCGTGCAGCAGATCGACGAGCAGGACGCCGATGCACCCATCGACGTTCAGGATGAGGTTGTTCTTCTTCTGCGTCGTCACCGCCTCGACGGACAGGGCGTAGTCCAGGAGCTCGGTCCTCTTGAAGTGCGCTTTGGCGTAATTCTTGAGGATCTCCACCCGCTTGTCCGGGTTCTCCACCGTGTGCAGCTTGTGCCCGATCCCCTGCACGCGGACGTTCTTGCGCTTCATATCAGCCACGAACTCGCGCGGATCGAGGTTGTTGCGCAGGCCGTACAGGAAATGCTCCGCCGCACCGTTCACCGCGCCTCCGAAGCGGGGGCCGATGGTGAGGAGCCCGCTCACGAGTGACGAGATGAGGTCCTTACCCGCCCGCGCGGCGACGATCGTGTTGTGCGCGCCTGAGACGGCGGCGCCGTGGTCGGCGATGATCTGGATCACCATCTCCATGAACTGCCGCGCGTACACAGGGATCTCCTTCTTGAACCACAGTAGGCCGATCACCCCGCCGATCCCGTAGTTCTTTTCGATCACCTCGTCGATCGGTACGCCGCAGTAGTTGTGCACCTCGCCCGACTCATCGCAGATGGTGGAGATGAAGTGGGTCGGCCGCCGCACCAGCTTCTCGGCGACCGCCTGCTTGTAGTCGATCGGGATGGACGGTGGCTCGAAGTCTTCAGCCGGTTTGATCACTCCCTCCGAGACGAGCCTCTCGTACGTCTCTCTGATCTTCAGATGGTAGTCGTCGAACGAGTCCGGGACGATCGCTCCCGCCTCGCGCAGCGCCCGATTCTTAGCATCGGCTGTCTCAGCGTCTGAATCAGCCTTGGCCCCGGCGTGGCCGAACTGGACTTGTCCTGGGAGGACCTTGGCACATGTCCCGGTGACCCACATCACGAGCGGCTTCGTGATGCGGCCGTCCTTCAGCGCGTCGGCGATCTCGTACTCCGATGTCCCGCCGAGCTCTCCCAAGCAGACGAGCATCTTGATATCGGGATTCGCTTCATAGCGCAGCAGATGATCGAGGAGGGATGAGCCGGGGAAGGCGTCACCGCCGATGGCGATCCCCTCGTTCAGTCCGTCGGTGTTGCGAGCGATGATGTTGTACGCCTCGTTTGACAGCCCGCCTGAGACGGAGACGAAGCCGACCGATCCGGGGCGGTAGAGCTTGGCCATCTTGATGTTCTCCATCGTCCCGGCAGCGTTTCCGATCTTGAACGCGCCCGCCTTTACTCCGCCGACGGTCGCCGGGCCGATGATCCACTTGCCGAGCTTCTTTGCCAGAGCGCCGAGCTTGCGCTCCAGCCGCTCCGGTATCCCCTCGGCGATGACCGCGATCGTGCGGATCGTATCAGCGTTCAGCGCCTCTACCGTCACATCGTAGGCCGAGCGCTGGGAGGCGAAGTTGACCATCACATCGGCCTGCGGGAAGAGCTTCACCGCCTCTGGGATCGATGTGATGCGCGGGATGCGGATCTCCTTTGTTCCCCAGAAGAACTTCTCGAACCCTCCCCTCTCGGGGGTGATCATGGCGACGACAGTCGGAACGTCCGGGCAAAACAAAAACCAACGCTCCTA
>JAGGSM010000074.1 GCA_021159105.1 Candidatus Bipolaricaulota bacterium | reverse complement strand
AATCAGGATCCTGTCGCACACGATCTCGCCCGTGTTGTCCCCCAGGTAGAGGACCTCGTCCGTCTCCGCCAGCTGCGCTGTGAACGCATCGTACTCGGAGGGGGAGATCCCTTCTTCGAGGGCGTGCGCGAAGGAATCGCTGAGTATCCGCTCGAGGGAGTTGTCGCCGTCGACCGCCATCCTGGGGCCGAAGTCGATGATGTTCCCGGCAGCCGCGATCTTGAGGGCGGTGAGCAGCGGGTCATCCGCTCCTTTCACCTGTTCCTTCAACGCCGGATAGAGCCTGAGGCCGAGGTCGTTTGACTCCCTCTTCACCTCGGCGTAGGGATCGGCGACGCCCGTCACCTCCCGCACCAGCCTGTGTATGAGCTGTCCCATGTCGATCGGGGTGGCGCGGGGCGGGATGGTAGGGAGGAGCGCCGCCACCCGATCGAGCACCTCCCGCTGCGCCGCTTGGTCATCCGTCGCCATCCTCGCCGCGTCGAGGGCCTGGCGCATGAAACACGGGAAACAGTCCAGGTAGACTCTCAAGGCGATGTTATCCCTATTCGCGCATCATCTTCGCACCGCACTTCGGACATTCCATCTCGTAGCACGGCGTTCCCACACGGTGAGGCATTCGCTCACCGCACTTCGGGCAGACGCAATACCCGGAGGGGCCCGCTCCGGCCCGGTTTCCTCCCATGCGTCCCTGTGCTTGTCCACCGCGACCGCGGCCCATTCCGGTCCCCGCTCCGGCTCCCGCCGGTCCTGTTCCGTCTCCTCTTGGCATAGCTACCTCCTCCTCACAAAATTATTCAGGATCGCGCAATCTCCTTCTCAAACCTGGCGTAGATCTCGCGCATCGCCGCCCCAGCGGGGCTTTTCTCGTCCTCGACCACGCTCTTCCCCTCGATCATCCTCTGAGGGACACCCGGGTCGTAGGGGATGCGCCCGATCGTCGTCAATCCTTTTTCAGCCGCGAACTCCTCGACCTGCTCGGTCATCTCCTCGTTCAGATCGAACTTGTTCACCACCAAGTAGGCGGGGATGCGGAAGTGGGTGACGACGCTCAGTATCCGCTCCAGATCGTGCAGCCCGGACAGGCTCGGCTCCGTCACCAGGATCACCGCGCTGGCGCCCGTCGCAGAGGCGATGACCGGACAGCCGATCCCCGGGGAGCCGTCGATGACGAGCCGTTCGGCGTTCACTTCCTTGGCCAGGGTGTGGGCCTTCTGCTTGACAAGGGTGACGAGCTTTCCCGATGTCTCCTCACCCGGGTAGAGCTCGGCGCTGGCCAACGGGCCGAGGCGGCTCGTGGCGGTGTACCACTGCCCCGATATCCTGGGCTTGAGGGTGATCGCGTCGGTCGGACAGACGTAGACGCATGCCCCGCACCCCTCGCATAGATAGGGGTCGATGTTGAACTGTTCGTCTATGGCGTGGAAACGGCAGACCTCGAGGCACTCTCCGCAGTCTATGCACTTGGAGTCGTCCTTCACCGCTTCGCTTGAACCCTGAAACTCCCCCTTCTCCGTCACCTTCGGGTCGAGGAGTAAGTGCAGGTTCGCCGCGTCCACGTCGCAGTCGACTAAGACCTTGTCCTCGCTGAGCACGGCGAACGCGCCGGCGAGAGAGGTCTTCCCCGTTCCTCCTTTCCCGGATAGAAAGAGTATGCTCTTCATCTTGCACCGCCTTCGACCGTTTCATACAGCGCCTGGAACCGCTCCCTCCATTCGGGGAGGGCGTCGACGAGCGTCGTCCCCCGCGAGTAGAGCTTGGCGATCTCGCGCGAAAATGGGATCTTCATCGCCACAGGGATATTCTCCTGTTCGCAGTAGCGTTCGACGTGGTCATCGCCGATTCCATCCCTGTTTATCACCACAAAGATCGGAACCTCCACCGATCTGGCCACACCGACCGCCGCCTGCAGGTCGTGCAGGCCGAACGGGGTCGGCTCTGTGACCAGGATCGCCACATCCGCGTCCTTGATGGCCGCGATCGTCGGGCACCCGGTCCCGGGAGGGGCGTCGATGATGGCCAGCTTCTGTGGATCGATCATCCCCTTCATCTCATGGATGATCGGGGTGGACATCGCCTCACCGACGTTCAGAAGTCCGCGGCTGAAGGAGAAGCCGTGCGCCGTACCCGTCTCGATCACCCCGAGTTCGTGCGGGTGCTCGCTTATCGCCCCAACGGGGCAGACCATCTTGCACAGGCCGCACCCGTGACAGAGGTCGTTGTAGACGAGGATCTTCTTTCCTATGATGGCGATTGCGTTGAACTCGCACGCCTTAGCGCACTCTCCGCAGCGGGTGCACAGCTCCTCGTCCACTTCAGGCAGGAGCTTCTCCACGGAGCGGGAGTCCTCGATCTGAGGCTTGAGGAATATGTGCGCGTTAGGCTCCTCAACATCGCAATCCAGAAACTGCACAGGGAACTTCTCCGAGACGGCGATGGCGAGGTTCGTCGCCACTGTAGTCTTTCCTGTACCGCCCTTTCCACTAGCCACTGTTATTCTCATGATTGACCTACGTCACACTCCCGTGTACCTCTCTGCGTTCCGCGTTCCGCCTTTGGATCACCTGTCATTCACTAACTCAGCAAATCACTGGATTCTCCTTCCTCCGCCTCCTCCGTGACGTACGCCGGTTGCCTCACCGGAGCGTGTTAGTTTGCCGGTGTTGAAAGCATCCAGTGCTTCCTTGACCGTTCCGGTCGCCCCGGTGTACATCTCGATTCCCGCTGCTGCCAGGCCTTGATACGCATTTGGCCCGACGCTGCCGGTGATAACCGCGGATGCTCCCTTCTC
>JAGGSM010000163.1 GCA_021159105.1 Candidatus Bipolaricaulota bacterium | reverse complement strand
TGTTTGGGTTGTTCGCTTATGCGGAAGATGCGGTCACGATAACGTTCTGGCATGCCATGAGCTCGCGACACCAGCCAAACCTGCAGAAGCTGGCCGACGACTTTATGGCCGAGAACCCCAACGTAACGGTTAATCTGGTCTATCAGGGGCACTACGGTGACCTGCAGCAGAAGATAAACGCCGCCGTCGCTGCGGGAAACCCGCCGACGATGGCGCAGGTGTATGAAAACTGGACGACCCCGCTAGTCGATGTCCTCTACCCGATCGGCCCCGCTATGACCGATGCCGAGAAGGCGGACATCATCGATGGACTCGTTCCCAGCAACACGTACAATGGCGTTCTTGTAACCGTTCCGTTCAACAAGTCGATCATGGTCCTCTACTATCGCAAGGATCTCGTCCCCAATCCGCCAACGACATGGGATGAGTACCTGCAGATGGCAAGGGATCTGACGGTTGACAAAGACGGAGATGGTGTTGTTGATCAGTTTGGAACAGCGTTCCGCCCCTCTGCCAACCCGGAGCAATTCCTCAACTTCCTGGAGGAAGCGGGTGGCTCAATCCTCAACGACGATTGGACGGAAGTGACGATCAACAATGAGCAAGGCCTTGCAGCGATGGACTTCGCGGCCAGTCTTGCCCCGTACTCCCTGATCACCAGCGGCTACCTGAGCGATCCGTTCGGCGCTGGCCAGATCTGTATGTTTATCGATACGTCGGCCGGCTACTACTACAATAACAAGGCCGCTGAAACGGGCGGATTCGAGATGGGCGTGGCCCGCGTTCCGATGGGCCCAGTGAATCAGAAGTCGATGATACAGGGTACGAACATCGCGGTGTTCGACATGAACCAGACGCAGGCACAGAAGGATGCGGCAGTGAAGTTCGCTCGCTTCCTCCTGCGACCGGAGAACACAGTCTATTGGGCGGAGAAGGGCGGCTATCAGCCGGTCACCAAGTCCGCCTATGAGACGGAAGAGTGGGAGAGCTTCGTCGCCAGCCACAGCTATCAGCAGGCGATGTCCGCTCAGATGCTCGATGGCTTCTCGCAGATCCTCCATCCAAACTACGGAGATATGCGCCAGGTCATCGGTACAGCGTTTGAAGAGGTCATGACCGGAGAGGCGACGCCGGAAGATGCGCTGAACGACGCTGCAGCGCAGATAACGGATCTACTCAACGAATAACATCGAGTGCCCGGGGGATCTTCCCCCGGGCGTTGTTTTCATCAGGGGAGCAATGAGCAAAACACGAGCAAGAGAGAAGCGCCGGTTGAGAATTCCAGACGAGTGGAAGACTGCTTCGTACTGGAAGGACTCGGGCCGCGCGTACCTGTACCTCCTTCCCGCCATGGCGATCCTGGGGGTGTTCGTGTTCTACCCGTTCTTCTCCGCGTTCAGGCTCAGCCTGTTCAAGTGGAACGTGGTGCGGCCACCAGGGACATTCATCGGCCTGGCTAATTACACAAAGATATTTCATGATAGGTACTTCTGGCGTGCCCTGTGGCATACCTTCTATTACGTAGGAATCAACGTGCCCGTGACCCTAGGGCTTGCGCTAATAGTGGCCACCCTCCTGAACAAGAAGCTGAAGTTCCTCACCTTCGCTCGCACATCCTACTTCCTGGCCTACATCACCCCGCTCGTCGCGGTATCGATGGTTTGGAAGTGGATCTACAACTGGCAGTATGGGCTTCTAAACTATATCCTCGGGTTGTTCGGGGTACGCATGATTGATTGGTTGAACGACACGCGTTTCGCTATCCCAGTTGTGATTGTCCTCAGTGTGTGGCGTTTCGTTGGATACGAGGCACTCATCCTCCTAGCTGGCCTGCAGGGGATCGACAAGATGTACTATGAGGCAGCGGAGATAGATGGTGCCTCCGGATTCCAGGTGTGGCGGAAGATCACCGTCCCGCTTCTGACGCCGCAGATCTTCTTTGTGTTCATCATCTCACTGATCGGCTCGTTCAAGGTGTTCACGGAAATCTTCGTCCTGTTCAGCGGGACGTCGGGTAGGCTGAGGAGCGCTGAAAGCCTCGTCTACTACATCATGAATACGGGATTCTTTGGATCCCAGCACATGGGGCGGGCCGCGGCCGCATCCATTATCTTGTTCTTCATTATCTTTGTGTTTACTATCTTCCAGATGCAGATCACTCAGAAACGCGTCCACTACCAATAGATAAATATTTGCATTTCCCGATCCTGTTCGCTTAGGATACTAGAGCAAACACAGGGGAGGGAATAATGAGCCGATTCACGGATAGACTTCTTGATGGCCGCCCAGAACGCGACGACGATTCACCTGGGCCCATCTGGCATGTGGCAAGCTGGGTAGGATGGGTGGCCATAGTTGGAATCATCGTGATCTACCTACTCACGGGAATCTACACGGTTGGTCCATCACAAGTGGGGTTAGTGAAAGAATTTGGGCGTTACGTATCGACCGTCAGCCCGGGGATGCACTACCATCTGCCATCGCCGATCCAGAGTGTGGTCGTCGTGAACGTTCTTGGAGTGCGCAAAGAGGAGATTGGTTTTCGCACGATCTCCCCCGCTCCCAATCCGCGTTATCAAACGGTTGGGACGGAAGCGCTCATGCTCACCGGCGATGGGAATATCGCCCATGTTGAGGTCGTCGTGCAGTACCGGGTGAAGGATGCTCAACAATTCGCATTCAACCTGATTGACTCGCGTGCAATCGTCAAGCAGAGCGCGGAGGCCGTGCTACGGGAGCAGGTGGCGACAAAGACGCTCGACGAAACGTTGACTGAACAGCGCGATGTGATAG
>JAGGSM010000126.1 GCA_021159105.1 Candidatus Bipolaricaulota bacterium | reverse complement strand
GTATGTAAGCTTGCCGTCAGGAGACAGCCACATGGTGTCGAGAACGATGAAGTGACTGCCTTTGACGTTGAATGAGTAGTATGTGGGACCGAAATACCTTTCGTATACCCCCTTTCCTACTTGCGGATCACGCATAACGTCATGGTTCCCTTCTACGGCGAACAGGGGACAATCGAATTTCGCAGCGAAGTCATCGGCCATGTACTTCATCCATTCATCGACCAACTCCACCGGGGGACGCTTGGCATCGGCGACTATATCACCGGTGAGCATGACAAAATCTGGTGCGATTTCGTTTGCTTCTTCAGTTAGGAAATCAAGCACTCCTTGAGGGAGTACCTTCATTCTACGATCATAGAACGCTTTCTTAAATTCTTCCTTGTTGGTTGCATAGTGCGTGTCTGTGATTTGAATGAATGTAAGCGGAGAATCATCCATAACCTTCTTCAACGGGAAGTCGAAGTCCTTGTTACCCTCCAGCTTTTTGTACCAACCCGCGAGGGGTTTTGTAGCATTGGGGATAGAGAGAAACACGAACTTGGCGTCAGGATTTGGGGTAAGTGTGAATACACCATGCTCATCTGTTACGGTTATAATGAATCCGTCACTGACAACGGCCCCTGCAATGGGCAAATCACCTTCATCGTACTGCAGATCTTCGTTCTGATCGATATAGACTACTCCCGTCATGCCGTAGAGACCTGAACTGAGAAAGAGCAAGCCTGAGAGCACAACCAGAAGTATGACCATGGGGCGATCCATTCTGTTATTCACCGCCAACACCTCCTTCCACGTTCTACTAACTGTGCACCATAGAGACCAATTTCTCGGTCACTCCTGTTGGATCGTTAGATTCGAATATGTTCCTACCGAATGCCACACCGGATGCGCCAAGCTCCAACGCTTGTCTAACCATATCCTGTGGGTCTGCCACCTTTGGTCCACCAGCGATGAGAATCGGTACAGGGCAGCTGTCGATAACAGACCTGTAAGCTGGTTCACCTGAGAAGTAGGCCTTTATACAGTCAGCACCGAGTTCGTACCCTACTCGTACTGCACAGCGAATCCATTCCGTGTCATAGAACCGGTCTGGCTCAACGGGGAGCATCTCAGCAATAAGCGGCATCCCATAGCGGCTGCAGTCCCCGGCTATCTTTGCCAGTAGTTCAAGCGAGTGTGCTTCTCCTCTTCCACCGATGAAACCCATCACCAAAACAGCATCAGCGCCAAGGGCAACTGCTTGTTCCACTGTCGTAATCTGGCGGTGATAGTCAAAGTTGGGGTTGTGTTCTGTTGAAGCGCCGGTAAGACGGAGGATGAGCGCCGCTTTTCCGGCATAAACCGAAGCGAATTGCGACGCTGGACCAGGATTAAGGATAATTCCATCTGCTCTACCATCTACTACTCTGCTGAGAACTTCTTTAATGTTCTCTAGCCCTTTTGGCTCATGCTTGAATTGACCGTGATCAAGAGCCACAACAACGGCCCTTCCATCAGCATGGAAGATCCGACGCAGTCGTATATCTTTTCCGCTCATCATATCTCCTCCGCATTCTCTTGTTGTTGACAGGTAGCCCCGGGGATAAGTCTCACAGGGAGAGTAAGGGCCTTCACCTCACCGTCGAAGAGCTGCCGCGAAACCTCCTCTCCGAAGCGATATGCCGGCACTTTTACCGTGGTCAACTTAGGCCGCGCCAATGCCAAGAGAGGTGTGTTATCAAACCCGGTTACACCCAGTTCCTCCGGAACGATAAGCCCATTGTCCTCTGCTGCCTGGATCACTCCTATTGCCATGAGATCGTTCCCTGCCATGATGGCATCCACATGATGATTCTTCAGAATTTTCTCCGCATGCTCGTATCCAGATTCGTAGGTAAACCTTCCGTAGCACACCACGACTGGAGAAAGATTCGCATCTCCCATAGCTTGACGGAAACCACTCAAGCGGTCTTGAGCCGTGCTCACTTCTTGCGGCCCAGCAATATAGGCAATCCTCCTATACCCAAGACGCAAGAGATGCTGAGTTAACTCTCTGCTTCCACCTGCATTATCCGCTTCAACAGCAGGAAACCCCTCTACACGGCGATCAGCAACCACAACCCGGATCCCCTGACGCAGCAAACGATCGATCCGCTTCATATCTGGAGATCCAACCGGTATGAAAACAATCCCCTCGACTCCTTCTGCAAGAAGAATGTCTAAATAGCGTGATTCCTTCTCCACGGAGTGATTGCTATCGCACACCAGAGTCGAGAACCCCTTTTCGAATGCTACTGATCCCACTCCGCGTACCAAGCGAGAGAAGAATGAGTTGGAGATGTCAGGGACAAGAATGCCTATTACTTCGGTGCGTTGGCGACGAAGGCTCTGCGCTGCCTTCACTGGCGTATAATCCAGCTCTTTCATTGCTTTCAAGACGCGCTCTTTCGTTTCCGGGCGCATATGATCAGCGTCATTCCCGTTCAAGACACGTGACACTGTACTCTGCGAAACCCCAGCTCGTGCGGCTACTTCTTTTATCGTTGCTTGTTTTGTCATGGGAAATCGTTTTCCGAAATCGTTACCCTAATATAGCACGATTTAAGTCAGATGTCAAGAGGAAGGAGCACCAACGTAGGCTGCAAAGGGTCAAAAGACTGGTTAGAAGCGGAAACCATCACTCAGAATAGGAAGCTTTGCTCAGCAAAGACGCTCTCTCAGCAAGCGATGAATCGTCCCGCACCCTTCTCGCCCTGAAACTCACCATTTGTGTAGACGATCCTGCCGCGGGAGATCGTCGTGTCGACCGCTCCTTGTA
>JAGGSM010000081.1 GCA_021159105.1 Candidatus Bipolaricaulota bacterium | reverse complement strand
AAAGCAGGGCCGGGAGGGTCTCCCCTCCACGGCCCAGGCAGAACCTAGTAGATGGAGTCTGGTTCGTAGTAGTTTGCCGCGTTCTCCGGCGTCACAAGCTCTGCCGGCACGATGATCTTGGATGGCCACTGGTGCTGGTAGTACCAGGATCCAGGCATATCGCCGCGCATGGCCATGACAGCCGCGCTGATCCCTGTTGCGATCATGGAAGGAGGATAGGTCACGTCCGCCTGAACCAGAGGATCTCCATCGATGACCATCTTGATGATGTCCTTGGAACCAGCGCCACCGAGCATGATCTTGATGTCGGTCCGTCCTGATTCCTTGTACGCCTGCAGGACACCCTTGAGGACGTCATCGTCCTGTGCCCAGACAGCGTCGATCTGCGGATACTTCTGGAGGTAGTTCTCCATGATCTCAAGGCCTTTCTGCGTGCTCCAGTAGGCCGGCTGCGAATCGAGGATCTCAATTCCAGGATATTCTGCCATCACTGCATCGAACGCGTCGACGCGCTCAGTGTTGATCACGCAAGGGATCCCTTCCAGCACGACAATCTTTCCTTTGCCTCCAAGAGCCTTGGCCAGCCACTGCCCGGATACCTGTCCTAGTCCGGGATTGTCACCCGCGACGTAGATGTTCTGTACCGGCTCGGTGAGGCCGCGGTCGATCGAGACGACAAAGATTCCGGAGTCATAAGCTTCCTTGACGACCGGCGTCAGGGGAGCGGAATCGTGGGCGAGAATGACGAGAGCGTCGATTCCCTTCACCATCAGGTCCTCTACCTGCCCGACCTGCTCAGCAGGGGAAGCAGCTGTGACGAGGAAGAACTCCACATCCGGGTCCAGTGCCTTCCAATCCTTGATTGCCTTCTGTGCCCACCAGTTGATTCCGCCTGTCCATCCATGGTCAGCCGTTGGAATGGAGACACCGATCTTGAGGTGATCAGCGGCCATAGCCGTGCCCGCGACCATCAACACCATCAACAATGCTACAAGAATCTTCTTCATAACTTCTTTCCCTCCCTGATTGTACTCTTCTGTAGGATACAGCTTCTTCTAGACAGTTCCCTGCTTCAAACCCCGCAAGGATTCATTCCCCGCCCCTTGTGCTGTGCTTCTCACAAGGCCTCTTAGCACACCGTCTACTTGTGGCGGGGCAGTTCACTGCTTGTTGTCGATCACCTCCATTCATTCTGGCTGCGTGGTCTTACGCTAGCGCTCCTGGCACTGCCCATACAAGCGTGGTTTATGCTCCGGACACCGGTGGAGAAGAGGCGGTGGATCAGTGACGGAGCCCACGCGCGATGGACAGATGCGAGACGGTGTCTCGTGCGAAAAAACGCTGTTGTGCCCGTACTTTTTCTGTTTTCCCATTCTGAGCCAAACCTTTGCGCAAACCTTTGCATATACATATAGCAGAAAAGCCTTTCGTTGTCAAGAGAGCCTATCTTTGCGTGTGCTCCTTGTCCATGATTGCCGAACAGCTAGACTGTAACTATGAATACGGGCTGGCTCATCACTTTCTCGGGAGCAATTCTGTTCTCTGCCACGGCGATGACAGTTGCGGAAGCAGGCGACTAACGATCTGCTGACTGGCTTATTCAACCCTCGCAGCTCGATGAGACGCTGCCGTGCGAACTGAAGAGATGTCAATACGAATGAACGCAGCCAAGGAAGCAGGGTGCAATCGTGTGTGTATCGCTGATGCGAAAGAGGGGTAACACGCAGGTCGATGGCCCGCAAGAGCATCGCTGAGGTGCGAGATGCCAGCTTCGTTCGCTCTTGCAACTTTCTTTCACTTGTACGGGAGCGCTTCCTGCTTCACCTGTTTGGATAGCGATTCGAACTCCGGATCCTTATGGACAAGAATGGCTCCTTCGCGCACAGCGAATGCAGCAATGAAGGCATCGGCCAGCGAAAGGCGATGCCGCGCCTTGAATCGTCCAGCAGTCAGTAACGTCGGCTCATCTACGTCGTATAGGAACCTCGCGGGAAGCTGCTTCAGCAAAGCATAGCGTTTCTCCGCAATCGCCTCAGTCGTCTCCTGCAGGCTGATATAGTAGGTCTCCAACAGCACCAGAAACGGGATAACCGCTCGACCCGCACGGATGATCTCCTCCACCCGCTGCGCTCCGGCCTCGTCTTCGAGGAATGTGAACACCGCCGACGTATCGAGAACGTAACGTTCGTCACTCACGCTTGCGATCATCATCGCGGGACTCCAGGAGCTTGGCGGTCAACCCCTCACCGCGTGCGGACCCTCTGAGGGCCGCGACCAGATCACGAGGGATGGGGATTACTTTGATGCTCTTCCCGTCATCGATCCATTCCAGCAGATCTCCTCCCTTGATTTGGTATCGGGCGCGGATCTCCGCCGGGACTACTGTCTGAGATCTCTTCGTCACAGTCGTTCTCATCGCAATCACCTGCGTTGATTTTACAAGTCTCTTGTAAATATTACAAGCCGCAAGCTTTTTTTGCCTTGCAAATAAAGAACCCCGCCGCAAGCTGCGGGGCATTGAAAAGCAGAAGCCAAAGATTTAACCGGAGTTGGTCTCCAATTACGATTTCATGTAGAGCATTGTTGCATCAAAAGTAACGTCGCAGGCAAGGTGCAAAACAACGTGGCAGACAAGCTGCGCACGCTACATTCATTTTTTTCGTAGCGCCAGAGCACGTCTCCTGTACGTAGCGTGGTAGCTTGCCTACCACGTTATGGTCTGTGGAGTATCCAGATCGCTCTTTTCTTCTTGTTCCCCGCGCACAACAGAGCCGAAAACACCCAACGATTTTACGTTGTAGCGTTGATAAATCT
>JAGGSM010000178.1 GCA_021159105.1 Candidatus Bipolaricaulota bacterium | reverse complement strand
TCGCGCTCGCCCTTGCATGGATGCTCCCCACAGCGGGACTGCTAGTCACTTCGTTCAGGACTCCCGCGGACATCGCTCACTCCGGATGGTGGACAGTTCTGGAGCACCCGTTCAACTTCACTCAATACACGCTGCAGAACTATGAGACAGTCATCACGAAAAACGGGATGGGACAGGCCTTTCTCAATAGCCTTGCAATCAGTATCCCCGGAACAGTTATCCCAGTAATGATCGCTGCTTTTGCGGCATATGCTTTCGCCTGGATGAAGTTCCCTGGAAGACAGACCTTGTTCATCATAGTAGTAGCACTCTTGGTTGTCCCGTTGCAGATGACTTTCATCCCTATTCTGCGGATCTTTCGAGTGTTACACCTCAGTGGTACATTACCCGGTATTTGGTTAGCCCACACCGGCTACGGTCTGCCATTCACTGTTTACCTGTTGCACAACTTCATCGGAGGGCTCCCCAGCGAGCTCTTCGACTCTGCATCCATCGATGGGGCCTCACCATTGCAGACCTTCTTCCAGCTTGTGCTGCCTCTTTCGATCCCAGCGATTGCCTCGGTCGTCATTTTCCAGTTCCTGTGGGTGTGGAACGACTTGTTGGTGGCGTTGATGTACTTGGGAGGGACACCGAGCGTTGCCCCTGTAACACTGAAGGTAGCAAACTTGGTTGGCTCACGCGGTCAAGATTGGGAGCTCCTCACTGCGGCGGCCTTCGTATCCATGGCATTGCCACTTATCGTCTTCTTCTCACTGCAGCGCTACTTCGTGCGCGGGATACTGGCAGGGTCGGTAAAGGGATAATAATGTTCCTTCTCTGTGCGCTGATCAAATGTTTCTTAGTTTTCCAGGGCCCGCTTGAGTGGGGGTAATGAAGATACCGATTGCGTAGTCGCTGATCCCTCCCACCCAGAGTAGCTGATCCTTACATTACACGAGACCGTTTCCACAGATCGTTTACGGCCTGTCGCCGTAACTCTCATTCAGACCGTTCGGAGCCAACAGGTAGCCACTAATTTCCTGTACATATCCCTCTTCGTTCACAAAGGCAAGCCCGTTCCAGTATGTTTGGTCTCCACCAGAGATCCCGTGCACCCCACCAAATACTTACCTCCTTCCAAGGGTAATGCATTAGTCGACCAACCCACCCGCGATTCCCACTCCCCCGGGACAAGAACCGGTGCCATGGTCTCCTCCGGAATAGCGTAGTCTCCGAGATCAGCTTTGGCTCGCCAGCACACCGGTAGGCTCCCAATCTGGGGGCGCCTCAGCACACGGTCTTCCCGGCCTGGGGAGCAAGGAGGGCACTGTCCTTGGCTGCTGGAGTGAACGCTCCATCGCGCGTCCGTGGATTGAGAAGAAGCCCCGTGACTGAAGCTCAAAGGAGGGAGAGAATTTGGCCATCCCTTGTACAGGCTCTATCCGGACCTTGTGATCTTCATCATACTGTCTCGCCACGGTGCAAAGCATGTAGATCTCTTCGTTCCATATCGCTTCCTCGCACCCCGGGCCAAATTTCCACGGTTCCTTCGGCCAGAGGATGATTCGCGTACTTAAGGGTTTGGGTATCTGCCCCCGCAAAACTTGATCAATGGGGATCTCGAACACCCCAATGCTGGAAGTGTAAGTGTAGTAGTCAAAGATCAACCGGGGAAAGATCAAGAGGCGTCCATCTTTAAGCGACGCACCTGGGTTAAAGGCGGCGATAGGTGTAGGACGTAGATAGTTACTCATCACTAAGTCACTGGGAGCGATATGAAACCGCTGATCAAAGATGTCATCCACCTTGGGGCCTCGTCGCCCCTGCAACCCATGGAGAGCGTTTTTGGCCTTCCTCTGCAATCTCTTCTCCACTACACCTGCCTTGGCGATCATCCTTATCCTAGATTCTCCTCTTTCTCGCTTCCACCATTTGGATAAAGGCGTACTCTACCGCACCCTTTGCTCCATCAACAATCTTCTACGGTGAGGATCTGGCAATGGCAACGTTAAGGCACTTGTCCGCTCCGCCATAGTAGAGGTACCAAGTATCTCCTCTTCTCGCTAGCCCCGATGCAAAGACTACATTTGCGATCTGGCCAGCCTTCTCCCAGCCTTCGGTCGGTTCCAGGATCGGTTGATCGAGTCTCTCAAGGACCCTTGTTGGGTCGTCCTTGGAGAAGAGAACGGCCCCAACCTTATAGGTGATGTTGTCGTTCCACCCATTGTAGATGAGAAGGATTCCTCGATCGGTCACGATAGGAGGAGGGCCGGGCTCTATCCCCCGGCTATCAAACTGCCCTGATCTTGGTCGCATGACCGGCTCGGGCGCAACCTTCCAGTGAAGAAGGTCATCGGAGTAGGCGATCCAGATGCTGGAATCACCGAAGTACATCACGTACTTGTCGCCTATCTTCTGTGGCACAATGGCCCCGGACTTGCTCCATGGCCAGGGGATGATAATCCCATGCTTCTCCCAGTGAATGAGGTCCTTAGATGTAGCCAGGGCCAGCTTGGCCCGGTAGCCGTTGTAAGCCGTGTAAGTCATATAGTAGGTATCCCCAAACATCACTACCCGAGGATCCTCGCAGCCTCCCCAATACTCGTACTTTTCGGTTGGCGAGAGCACCGGTTCCGTGCGGCGCGTGAAGTTGATCCCGTCCACGCTTTCCGCAAGGCCAATCCGCGACACCCCCTTCCGGTCCTCGGCACGATAGAGCATGTAAAAGATTCCGTCTCTAGTAATAACCGCGGCGTTAAAGACCGCCCATGATTCAAATCCGTCTCCCTGAGGGCTCAAGATAGGGTTGCCTGCGTATTTGATAAACGATCCGGGCACCCAAGTGGCGGACGGAGATTGAACCGCCGTTCCCGCAAGCCCAGATACAAGGACAAACAACGTAATGGTAAGGACCTGTATG
>JAGGSM010000069.1 GCA_021159105.1 Candidatus Bipolaricaulota bacterium | reverse complement strand
GACCGTGCAACAGCTCCTCCAGGATCATGGCATTCCGTACGCTGGCTCCGGTCCAAGTGCGAGCGCAATCGGGATGGACAAACTTGCAACGAAGAAAGTCCTCATTGAGGCTGGAATTACCGTACCACACGCCATGAATTACTCGGGTGAAGACATGGCGCAATTCGCCGACAAAGTCATGAAGGAATTTTCTCTCCCCGTTGTGGTGAAGGCTCAAGGCCAGGGGGAGAGCATCGGGGTGAAACTGGTAAAAGACGTTCGCGATCTAGTCCCCACCTTCGAAGACCTCCACAATGAGTTTGGCCCGTTTTTCGTGGATGAATTTATATCAGGAAGGGAATTCACCGTCCCCGTCCTCAGGATGGATGGAGAAGATACAGTCCTGCCAATCATCGAGGTGAAGAGCAAGACCGACTTCTTCAGCTTCGAGGCCAAGTACACCGGGGACAACTTCGAAGTGATAATCCCCGCGCCGCTCGATGAGCCGGCCGCCCAGCGCGTCCGCGACGTCACCCTGCAAACGCATCAAGCCATTGGCTGCTGGGGCTTCTCCCGCGTCGATGTCTTACTCTCTGCCAGCGGTGACCCGTATGTCATAGAGATCAACACCCTTCCGGGGATGTCACACAGTAGCGTGATGCATAAGTCCGCCCAGGTGGCGGGGATCGACCTTCCTCACCTCGTCGAGCTAATGCTACAATCAGCGTTTGACCGTCCGCAATCAGGCTAGATCGCACTCTTGATCGTTGCAAGCAATCTCTCGATCTGCTGGCTACTGTGGGTCGAGAAGACGGCGATTCTGAGGGATGCAACATCCGGTGCATCGGAGTAGCCCCGCGGGGGAATGTGAGCGACAACGATGTCCTTGCTGTACAGCTCCTCCTGCACATGTTCAAGATCAAGCGAAGATGCCCCCTTCAGGTTGACAATCGGGATCGGTGTATCGGGGATATCAAATCCGAGGTTTCGCAGGCCGTCCCTCACCTGCTTGACGTTCCGCCACAATCGCTGCCTCATCTCCGGGTGATCGCGCAATAGCTTGATTCCCATGGAGGATGCAGCCGCTGCGGGGATGGGCGGACGTGATGCGCCGAGGGGCACGCGTACATTCTTCTCGATCTTCTCCTCCAGGGGGCCATCACCGACAACTATCCCCCCGAATCCACCGAACGCCTTGCTCAGCGTCCCAGAGAAGTAGTGTTTCACCGCCGATGTCATTCCACAATACTCAAACGTACCTCTTCCCTTCTCTCCGATTACCCCAACTGCGTGGGAATCGTCGACACACAACACCGCCTCCTGGTACCTCTCAAGTACGCTTGTGTAATCGAGCAAGGGAGCAATCGCCCCCGTCACCGGGAAGACTCCGTCCGTAGCGACCAGCGGCGTTTGCCCAGGCTGAACATGTGCCCTCAGCTTCTCTGTAAGATCTTCTGGGTCGAGATGACGGAAGGGCACGATCTTCTTGCCCATTGTCGCTGCGGCATCCACTATGCTGTAGTGTGACAATTCATCGACAAGAATGATATCGTAGTCATCCCGCAGCGCCTGGGCGAGGACCATCATCCCGAGGTAGCCTGAGGCGATGTAGGAGACTGACTCTGCATCGAAGAACGACTTCGCCAGATGCTCCAACTCTTCGTACGGGGTCATCGCCAGGCTCGTGGCGGGGGCAATCCCAAACTGCTGCATCGCCTCAGACGCTGCCGCGATCACCTGCGGATTTCCATGCAGGGTGTAGTAGCTCGTCCCGCAGTAATAATCGACCTCGCGGCCATTGATGTTCATTCGTGCACCGATCGGTGACTGCGCATGCCTGACGGGGATGCTCATCTTCTCTCCTCACAGCCTGCCATGGCCATATCTTGACGTCTACTCTACGGCGAACGATTCCAGCTCTGAGAGGAATGCGGGATCAAAGTCAGCTCCCAGGCCTGGGCCTTCTGGGAGAGTGACCTGTCCGTCGTCAGCGTAGACGATCCCTCCTTGCACCGGATCGACGCTTAACATGTCCGCGCCATCCAGATCGGCGAACACGATATTCGGGTAAGCGGATACCAGGTGTGCGCTGGCAGCAAGGCCGAGGCGGGTCTCGTTCATGCAGCCGACCATGCACTTGACACCCGCGGCCTCCGCGACTGCGTTGATCTTGATGGCAACGCGAATTCCTGATGACTTCGCCAGCTTGATGTTTAAGTAATCACAGGCGTTCATGCGGATCAGCTTGAGGGCATCGAACTCGTCGAAGACAGATTCGTCGGCCATGATCGGGATGTTGGTATGGAGCCTCACCTCGCGCATCGACTCGTAATCCCATGCTGGGACAGGCTGTTCACAGTACTGTACGTCCGAGGATTCCATTCCTCGCAGCGCTTGAATTGCACCCATGCGATCCCATCCCTGGTTGGCATCGATCCGTATCGAGATCTCCGGCCCAATCGCTTCGCGGATCAGCCTGATACGTTCGATGTCCTGCTCGGGCGTCGTTCCCAACTTCACCTTCACAGCAGGGAAGCCACGCCCCTTGATCTCCAAGGCGTGTTCGACCATCTCCGCGGTCGGATCTATGCCGACCGTGTTATCGGTGATCAAAATACGTTTCGTGCCACCCAACACCGCATACAGCGGAAGATCGGCCGCCTTTCCCGCCAGGTCGTACAACGCCATGTCGAAGGCAGAGCGCGTGGTCGGGCAGTGCGGCATGTACGCCCTCATATCGCGCACACGGCCCTCTATATCCAGAGGATCTTTCCCTACGAGGAGCTTCGCCAAGTCTTGAGCAGCGGCAAGAGCTGTCCCCTGCGTCTCCGAAGTGACCTGCGTCAAGAGGTTTCCCTCCCCCACGCCGTAGATCCCATCGTCTGTATGGACACGAACGAAGATGCTCTTGGCGATCTTGATCTCTCCAATGG
>JAGGSM010000302.1 GCA_021159105.1 Candidatus Bipolaricaulota bacterium | reverse complement strand
ATCTTGGGCGTATCCATGGCGGTAGCGCGCGCGGTGGCGAGCGCCACTGGAATCCCGCTCTACCGCTACCTCGGTGGACCGGCCGCACGCAGGCTCCCCGTACCGATGATGAACATCATGAACGGAGGAGTGCACGCACATTGGCAGGGCGCGGACTTTCAGGAGTACATGATCGCCCCCTACGGCGCGAGCACCTTCCGCCAGGCCTTGGAATGGGGAGCAGAGATCTACCACGCCCTACAAGCGGTGATCAACAAGAAGGGCATGAGCGTAGGAGTAGGAGATGAGGGAGGTTTCGCCCCGCACGTCTCCTCCAACCACGAGCCGCTGGAGCTGATCGTGGAAGGGATCAAGGCAGCCGGCCTCACGCCGGGGAAGGATGTCGGTGTGGCGATGGACCCCGCTTCAAGCGGTTTCTTTGAGGACGGAAAGTACCTCCTGCGCACCGAGGATCGGAGGCTGTCATCGGAAGAGATGGTGGACTACTACGAGAAGCTGGTGAAAGACTTCCCAGTGGTACTCATCGAGGACGGGATGGCAGAGGACGACTGGGATGGCTGGAAGCTGTTGAACCAGCGCCTCGGTGGGATCATCGAGCTTGTGGGAGACGACCTGTTCGTGACCAACGTCGAGCGCATCGAGCGCGGAATCAAAGAGAACGCCGCCAATGCCGTTCTTATCAAGCTAAACCAGATTGGGACCCTAACCGAGACGGTCGCCGCGACGCGGCTGGCGCAGTTTAACGGCTGGGGAGCGTTCGTCTCCCACCGAAGCGGCGAGACGGTGGACAGCTTCATCGCCGACTTCACCGTGGGCCTCGACACTGGCCACCTAAAGACCGGCGCTCCAGCGCGCGGAGAGCGGGTAGAGAAGTACAACCAGCTGATGCGCATCGAGGAAGAACTCGGTAGCGCCGCCACCTACGCCGGCAAGGACGCTTTCATTCGGCCGGTGCGCTTCTAGAATCACAGAATGAGCAACCTCGCGGCGATCAAATCAACTGATCGCCGCGAGGCACTTTAGATGTAAGAGGTAGAGAGAGAACATGCCTGACATGCCGATCGCTACACTGACGTTGAACCCCACGGTGGACGTGAGCTACACCATCCCTAAGCTGGTCACAGACCAGAAAGCGCACGCCACAGCGACGCGGTATGATCCGGGTGGGAACGGCGTGAACGTGGCGCGTGGCCTAGTTTCACTGGGCGTGCACGCACATGCCTGCCTGATCACCGGCGGCGAGATCGGAACACTGCTCACGCGTCTACTTGCCGATCACGCAGGTTACCTCCACCCGGTGCAAGTGGATGGCGAAACGCGCATCAACTGCACCCTCCTCCAAGATAAGCCACCTTTGCAGTATGAGGTTGATGGGGTCGGCCCGCTCGTCACAGACGACGCGATCGCTGAGATCTCCGACATATTCCTCAAATCTGCTGAAAACGGGATCGGTGTGCTGACCGGTTCCATCCCTCCGGGAGTGCACCGCGATGTCTACGCGAGACTCACGCAAGAATTACGCAAACACAACGCCCGCGCAGTGGTCGATGCCCAGAGCAGCCTGTTGCAGGAGGCATTGCCGCAACACCCGTACCTGATCAAACCGAATCGCTACGAATTGGAACTTCTCTGCGGACGAAAGCTTCCTAGAATCGAGGATGTCGCCCGCGAGGCACGGGCGCTGCACGAGGAAGGGGTCGAGCACGTCTGCGTGTCGCTCGGAGGAGAGGGAGCACTCTTTGTCGATGATAGCGGCACCTACTACGCCCCCTCGCCGCAGGTCGAAGTGATTTCAACCGTGGGGGCAGGTGATTCCATGGTCGCCGGGTTGATCTTCGCATTGATGCAAGGCAAGGAATCATCAGATGTCCTGCGCTTCGGCGTTGCCTGCGGAAGCGCCACAGCGACCACACCGGGAACGCGAATCTTCACAGAGCCCGAAGCCCGCGTGTTGATGGATGAAATCAGCGTCGAGAGGTTGAAATAGCTGGATTTATACTGTTTTAAGACTTGGACTCAGCGAGAAAGCATCAATATCTTTAGCAGGAAAAGCTTCCTATTCTTCGTGCCCTTCGTGGTGAATCTTTCTTGTTATCAATCCTCTACAAACTGGGCCCTTCGAACAAGCACGAGTCACGAATGCAATGAATTGTGCGAAACTGATCGGCTGTTCGGGTGTAGAATAAGAGATCGCTCGTTTTTCAAAACGGGCAGGTTTTGCTTGTAACTGCCTGACGGTCGAGAAAAAACGGAGGTGGTAGGGGTGAAGAGAGCGTTATTGTTGGCTGTATTGGTTATCGGTTTGATGGGCGTTGTGGCAACAGCTCAGTGTGCCTGTTTTCAAGCGCCAGTCGGTGATGAACCAACCTGTTACACTGGCTACTGGCTGGGGGTCGATGTCGGATTCAAGCTCGTCGTTCCTGGGGAGTACTTCTCGCAGTGTCCCGTTCCTGAGACTCCGTTCATCACCGGGTGGCGAGTGGAGGCTCTCGATGGGACGATCATCTACCAGCAGCAGTTCGACATGCCCAAAGGGCACAACTATGAAATGGTGTGGGACCAGACCGACGGGCACTGTAACCAGGTTCCAGTAGGCATCTACCGGCTTGTCATTCAGACGACGAGTGCTGGTGAGATCAAGAACTACGTCAAGATCCAGCCCTGGCCCGGCCCAGCAAATCCGTGTAACTGCTGCTGCCCGCAGATCGACACGCAGCCTTGCTGCATCTCGCACAGCCCGTACATCGAGATCGCCCGCTGCACCGGCAAACCCTACGTGTGGGGATCGATCACGATTCGCATCCACATAGACCTTGGTGCCTGTGCAGGCTGTGGTTGCGGCTGCCCGTAGGCGCGCTTGGCAACGATATCTTGGGGCGATCGAGGAAGATCGATCGCCCCAAATAACTGCCCCGCCGC
>JAGGSM010000138.1 GCA_021159105.1 Candidatus Bipolaricaulota bacterium | reverse complement strand
GGATGACGTTCGGCTTCTCGACGACGGTCACTGTCTTATAGCCGTGCGTCTTTGCGTACTCGAAGGCATCGCGCGCGATCGTCTGGCATCCCTTCCTGGTGAAGATGCGGGCCGAGATCGCCATGTCTTCGTTGGAGACGCTGTCGTAACGCTTCATCTTCGGGTGTGTGGCGAGGGCGGTGCGGATGACCTCTGGCACAGGATGGAACTCGACGCCGGAGTACAGTCCTTCCGTGTTCTCTCGGAAGACGACCAGATCGATATCATCCCGCAGGTTGAGCGGGTTTCCCGGGTAGGCCTTGCACGGCCGCAGGTTGGTGTGCAGGTTGAACATCTGCCGCAGGCCGACGATCGGGCTGGAATAGACGAGCCCTTTCCCCTGCAGCTCCGGCGCCAACTCCTTCGCCGCCTCGTCCTTCGGTTTGGACGTGATCGCACCGAACAGACAGGCGTCCGTCGATTTCAACAGATCGATCGTCCGCTGCGGGAGCGGGTTCCCTTCCGACTTCCAGAATTCCCAACCGATGTCTCCGGGTATGTATTCGGCGTCGAAGCCGACCTTGTCCAGTACCAAGCGTGCTGCGTTCAGCACATCCGCGCCCACACCGTCTCCGGGGAGCCAAGCGATGCGGTATTTCGCCATCTTCTCCGTCCTCCTTAAGAACGTGATGGCGTGATTATACCGAGGGAGTCGCGCAGTGGTAGTGCGGTGTGAGGGCGGGATAACTTGCAAGTAAGGGCTCATGGCTATAGTCTATAGCCCTTACCAGACTGATAAGATACGAGGGCTGAAATGATATGTGGACACTGATTGCGGGTGCATTTATGGGATGGGGATTGGGGTCGAACGATGCGGCGAATCTGTTCGGTCCGGCTGTGGGGAGCCGCGCGCTGCGTTTCTGGACTGCGGCGAGTCTTGCCTCGCTGTTTGTAGTCATCGGCGCTGTCGTGATGGGGAGTCGCGGGTTTGCCACCTACGGCGCGATTGGAACGCAGACGCTCATCTCTGCGTTCACTGTGATGCTTGCCGCGGGGATTACCGTTACCGTGATGACTGTGCTTGGCCTTCCCATCTCCAGTACGCAAGCGACAGTTGGGGCGATCATCGGGGGGAGCCTGCTCAACGCCAGCGGGGTCAATCTGCAGCCTCTCATAAAGATCTTCCTCTCCTGGGTGTTGACGCCGATCGGCGGGATGATCGCCGCCTACATCCCCTACAAGATAGTGACTCTGTATCCACATACGCTCGTCGGCCGCCTCGCGACCCACGATCGCTTTGTCCGCTGGGGGTTGGTTCTCGTCACTTGCTATGGGGCTTTCTCCCTCGGGGCGAACAACGTTGCCAATGTGACCGGAGTGTACGTCAAGTCCGGGCTGCTCTCTCCATCGACCGCTGCGCTCTTCGGTTCGCTGGCAATAGCGCTTGGTATCATGACGTTCAGCAAGAGGGTGATCCGCACAGTGGGTAGCGGCCTCGTCCCTCTCGATCCCTTCGCTGCTCTCGTTGTTGTGTTGGGGGAATCGATCACTCTAAACATCTACGCGATGATTGGTGTTCCTGTCTCCGCATCCCAGGCAGTTGTCGGAGCTGTGGTCGGCATCGGCCTTGTGAAGGGGATGAAGACGATCGATGGGCGTCAATTGGTGCGCGTGTTGTTCGGCTGGTTAGGTACCCCGACGATCGCCTGCGCCCTCTCCGTGGCCTTCGGGTTGCTCGCTCGCGCGATCCTCTGATGAGGCAGTAACGGGCGACAGCGTTCTCCCGCGCGGAGGCGCAGAGGACAGTGGTACATCGGAGAACTCACCACGAAGAGCACGAAGGACACGAAGGATGGGATGTGGCATTTGGATGATGGATTGCACGATGTCAGCTCGAGGAGGTGTAGTAGACAGGACCAACTATTACGTCTTTAGGTTGTTTTTGTCATTCTTCGCGCTCTTCGTGTCCTTCGTGGTGAAAAGAAAGGCCGGGATCTCTCCCGGCCTTCCGTTTGGCACTGACTCAGATGTGTCTTACTTGTCTTCCAGCGCCGCCTGCGCTGCGGCCAGGCGCGCCACCGGGACGCGATACGGGCTGCAGCTGACGTAGTCGAGGCCGACCTTGTGGCAGAAGTGGATCGATGAGGGCTCCCCTCCGTGCTCGCCGCAGATCCCGAGGTGAATGTCCGGCCTGGTCTTGCGCCCGAGCTCGCAGGCCATCTTGACCAGTTTTCCCACTCCGTCCTGATCGAGTACCTGGAACGGGTCGTGGGCGTAGATCCCCTTTTCCACGTATTCCTTTAGGAACTTGCCGGCGTCGTCGCGCGAGAAGCCGCATCCCATCTGGGTGAGGTCGTTCGTCCCGAAGCTGAAGAACTCCGCCTCCTTGGCGATCTCATCGGCGGTGACCGCCGCCCGCGGAACCTCGATCATCGTCCCGATCTTGTACGGGATCTCTGCCTTGGACAACTTGCGCTCCGCGAGGACCGCCTGCACCGTCTCCTCGATCACGGCGCGCTGCAGCTCCAGTTCCTTCACGTTCCCCACCAGCGGGACCATGATCTCCGGGTGGACCTTGATCCCCTCGGAGTAGACGTTACACGCCGCTTCGATGATCGCGCGCGCCTGCATCTCCGTGATCTCCGGGTAGCTGATCCCCAGTCGACAGCCGCGGTGGCCGAGCATCGGGTTGAACTCGTGCAGCGCCTCCACCTTCTCCGCGATGCTCTCTGCGGATACGCCCATCACCTTGGCCACCTCGCTCTGCCCCTCTTTATCGTGGGGGAGGAACTCGTGCAGCGGCGGGTCGAGGAGGCGGACGGTGACCGGCCTCTCTCCCATGGCGCGGAAGATCCCCTCGAAGTCGCTCCTCTGCATCGGGAGGAGCTTGGCGAGCGCCTTGCGCCGTCCCGCTTCATCATCGGCCAGGATCATCTCGCGCACGGCGATGATCC
>JAGGSM010000193.1 GCA_021159105.1 Candidatus Bipolaricaulota bacterium | reverse complement strand
ACTCAACAGGCCCAATAGACTGGGCAACTCCACAGAGCAAGAGCCCATGCTGCAACCCGCTGTTCTCCGCTATTCAGATCTGGAAGTATCGGACTGCAAGACCTGCCCCTTGAGGATGATCCCTCCTCCGAGAAGTTCCTCGCCATCGTACAGAGCGGCGATCTGGCCAGGGCTGATGGCACGCTGTGGCGTGTCAAAGAAGACGGAGAAGCGATCTTCGGAGATTAGGTGGAACGTCCCCGGCACCGCCGGCGAGCGGTAGCGAATCTTAACTTGGATCCGCGCTCCATCTCGCGGCGGCTCGCCCTGGGTGAAGCTCGCCTCGGAGGCGATCAGCCCCCTTGAGTAGAGGTCCTTTTCCTGCCCGACGATAACGGCGTTTCGCTGCGCGTCAAGCCCGATGACGTACAGCGGAGCGGCACTCGATATCCCCAGGCCGCGGCGCTGGCCAATGGTGTAGTGCACTAGCCCGTTGTGCGTACCAAGCCTGTTGTCGTCTGTATCCAGGATCGGACCGGGGTGGATCACGCCTTGTGGGAAGAGGAAGTCGGTGCGCCCATTGACGGCAAAGCACAGGTCCTGGCTCTCGGGGAGCGATGCAGCATGTAAGTTGCTTTCACGCGCGATGGCGAAGACCTCATCCTTCGTCAGTCCGCCGACGGGGAAGAGCAAGTGTGCGAGGTCCGCCTGTCGCAGGCCATACAGGAAGTAGGTCTGGTCCTTGTTGCGGTCGATCCCACGGAGCAGGTGCACTCTGCCCGCTTCATCTCGCAAGAGACGGACGTGGTGCCCTGTTGCGACACGGTCAAGGCCGTTTTCGCGCGCGTACTGCAGCGCAAGGCCGAAGCGCAGGTGGCGATTGCAGTTTCCACACGGATTTGGGGTCTCCCCGCGGCTGTAGCGAGCGACGTAGTCGCGCAGGACGCGCTCGTAGAACAGGTCGCTAGCATCGATCGTGCGCTGCGGTATCCCAAGCTCCGCAGCTGCAAGGGCAGCACTATCCAGAGAACAGCACTTCGTCATTCCCCCGTAATCGGGAGCGCTGGGGTACGACCAGAACCAGAACGTGATCCCCTCTACTTCGTGTCCCTGGTCGATGAGCAGCTTGGCGGCAACGGTACTATCCACCCCGCCGCTCATGCTGACGAGGACGCGCAATTCTATCCCTCTCCACTCTTGGGGATGATGCAGAGGAATTCAAACGCCTCTTTCCCGCTGTTTAGGAACTGGTGCTCCTCGTTCGGCGGGACGAAGATGAAGTCACCGGCGCTCACGTGCTTCTCCCCCTCAGCTCCCTTGACGATCCCCTCTCCGGAGAGGACGAACGCCTCGTGCTCCCAGGGGTGGGTGTGGTACGGGCTGAAACCGCCCTCTCCCAGCGTGAACATGCGCATTATGAAGTTCGGTGCTCCCTGCTGCGGCCCGATCAGGACACGCTTGACGGTGTTTGTGACCGTCTTCCCATCGCTGATGTCTGCGGCGGGAAGCTCGTGCGCTCTTCCAACTACGATCATGAAGTCACTCTCCTTACAGCTTGCCCACGATGAATGGGACGAGCATCTCATCCGGCGTGAGGCCGGCGTGCATCCCTCTCAGTTTGACGCTGCCTTTGTACGGATAGTATAGCGTCTTTCGCCCTCCAGACGTGATGACCAAATCCCCGATGCGATCACGCGACTCGGGGAGCACGTTGCCCATCCCGAATAGCCCTGCGTCGATCGCCACTTGCGCATCGAGGCAGATGATATCGCCGGCAAATGTCTCGGCGATGAACTGGGCAACCTCCTCCTTCTTCCCATCGCGGACGAACAGGTACGCGGAGCGGGTGTCACCGACCGGTGGAAGGGCAAGGTTGTTGTACAGGTCCGGATACTTCGTGATGTCGATATAGTCCTCATCGTTCATCGGGACGAACCCGTGGTCGGCGGTGATGAGGAGAAGGGTATCCTCGAGTCGACCGGCGAGCTCACGCTCCAGCGTAGCGTCGATCGAGCGCAGCTCGGCGATGAATTCATCGGTCCACGGTGAATGCACGTGAGCGATGTCATCCGTATCCCCCCAGTACAGGCTGACGAAGGTTCTTGTGGTTGCCCGATTCAGCAGATCGCGCGTGGCGACGAGCATGTCGGATAGGTTCACCACCTTGTGCATCTTCGCCGCGCCATCGTAGAGGAGGCGCGACAGACCGCTCTTCGCGATCTGCTTGTTCATTATCACATGCGAGCTAACGCCGATTCCCTGCAATTGTTCGAACAGGTTGGGATGCACAAGGAACGTCTTCTCATCGATCCCCGCCTCAAGGGCATTATCGCTTGCATCACTCCCAAGGAGCGACAGGCTGATCATGTTGGTGATCGCCGACGTCTCCTTTAGGTAGAGCCGATAGCCGAGCAGCCCGTGTTCCTGCGGGGTAACACCCGTGCTGAGTGAGGCAAGGGCGGTAGCGGTCGTCGCTGGGAAGACCGATGTCACAGGGAGCATGTTCCCTCCATCGATCAACCGGTTGAGAAACATGTCGGGAAACTCCGACAGTATCCGCGTCAGGTGCATGTACCCCAGCCCGTCCAGGACGAGCAGCACAACTCGCTGTGGTAGGCTATCTGGTAGCAGCGAGAGGAGCGCCCCGCCTCGCTCAATTCGCTCGCCGAACAGTGCGCGGACGTAGGAAGGGATACTGTCAATCGAATAGCCTCCATAGTCGGAAGTGATGAGCCCCTCCGGCAGAAGGCCCTGGAGATGATTTGAAAGAAGCCTTCGTTCAACGCTGTCTCTTGTGGTCATGGTCCGCAATTGTAATCCCCCGAAGGGAAAATGGAAACGTCCCCTTCCTTACGGCTACGCTTGGCGCTCGCGCGAGAGTGCCTTTCGCTCCGCACTCCGCCTTCCGCGTTCCGCGTTCATGTTCCTGTTCTGGTGGCGATGAAGCCGGTGATTTGCCTGAGGC
>JAGGSM010000105.1 GCA_021159105.1 Candidatus Bipolaricaulota bacterium | reverse complement strand
CTGCTATCCATTCCGGGTATGCGTGGGTCGATCCGCGAAGGATTGAACACGTCCATCGAGGAATGTACAGACAAACTCGATTGGTGACCTGGAAGATCGTTTTCACGCGGCAGGCCCAGAAGGATGCGCGGAAGCTGTCTGCTGCAGGTCTGAAACCCCAGGCAGAGCAACTACTAAAAGTGCTGCAAGCTGATCCTTTCCAAGACCCACCGCCGTTTGGGAAGCTTGTTGGAGACTTTACCGGAGCGCACTCACGGCGGATCAACATACAGGATCGTCTTGTGTATCAGGTCCTCAAGAAAGAAAGGATTGTGAAGGTGATCCGCATGTGGATGCACTGCGGGTAGGTTGAGCGAGGTCCAGTAAGAGCTCATGATCAACCGACACGTTATCTGTCCCCGGCGAAAAAGAACACCAAGATTGAACGTTTGAAGTCTGATGGGTCTGCTCTAGAACGGTGAAAGATCCTGTCCGGCGTTGCTCCTCGACCCGCAATGGGTACAAGTTTGTGGAACAGTCTGCTTAGGACATTCTTTCAGAGACACTAGCTAATGGTGGTTACAGGGCGAATGCGTCGGAGCTCGTCTTCCTCGGTTTGCTGAGCTTGGAAAAGGTCCCACCGAAGCTGGAGATTCATCCAGAACGACGGCGAATTTCCAAAGGCTCGGGCCAAGCGTAGCGCCGTGCTGGGAGTGATGCCGCGTCGCTTGTTAACCAGTTCGTTCACACGCTGGTAGGGAACGTGGATAAGGTCTGCCAGTTCTCGCTGTGTAATATTCATCGGCTTGAGAAACTCCTCCCGAAGTATCTCTCCTGGGTGTGTTGGCTCTCGATTGGTCGGTACACGTACCATTTTCCCTCCTAATGATAGTCCACAATCTCTACGTTCGCGGGTCCCGTTTCCGTCCAGAGAAAGCAGAGTCGGTATTGGTCATTGATCCGAATACTGAATTGGCCTGCTCGACTTCCGGATAGCTGTTCCAAGCAGTTACCCGGAGGGATTCGGAGTTCGCTGAGCGACTCCACCGAGTCCAGCTGATCGAGCTTGCGTCCTGCGATACTCCAAAGATCCTGCGGACATGCTCTTCGCGCAGTCTTGGTGTTGCGTCCGTTGAAAATATCCTCGGTTGCCTGGGTTGCGAAGGACCGGATCATGAATACATGCTAGCACGGCTAGCATGCTATTTCAAGCCATGGGTAGAAAAACTCGGATTGCTCACGGCAGTGATATTCCCCTGGCTCCTTGTTCTTTCGGGTGGATTGCGACATACAACTTTGGCTTCGTGTGTACCGGATGCCGCCTGCAAGTAAGACCCTAGCGCAGATGGACCTTATCACGAAGAATGAAGGTCTGGCCACGACAGCATCTCCTACGGGAAGATTCCTGGTATTATCATAACACTACCTTACTAATGATAATGCTTCTCAGAGTCTGTAGACACAATATGTTCACCTTAGTAAGATCAACCAAAAGGGCAATAAACTACGGCAGAACGGACTGGCAAAACAACCTAAGGAAGCCAAGTCGCGGGATGACACGATTATCCAATACGCCACTTGACAGCCCGTGGCCGAATTACGATGAACAACAAACTTGACACCGAGAACTCAATGCGTTTGGGGCCAAAATCTAGTTCCCTTTTCTTTCTCTCTTTCTTTCTTCTCTGCTTGCCTTCTCCGACTCTTCTATCCTCCTTTCTTCCTTTTCAACTTCTTTTCGTTTTTCTCCTCTTGCTTTTCGTCTTTCGGCGGCTGCCAGGCCCTCTCGCTTTTCCTGTTCTTTGCTTTCCCGCTTCTCTTGTTTCCCCATCTTGCTTCTTTCTTCTTCCCTTTCTTCTCGCTTTGCTCTTTCTAGTTGATCTATTCTTACCTCTTCCTTCTCAGTTTGTTTTCTTGCTCTTTGTCTTTCTTCTCTACGCATGGTTTCTTCTAGTTCCAGCAATTTCTCATTGTAGAATCTGGAGGCGACGTTCAGTATGTCTTCGGCTCTTTCTATCATGAACTTATGATTCTCGACTCTTCTTCCGAGGGAAGCGGCTAGATCGCTGAGCCCTTCCTTCTCTAGCTTCTCTCTCTCCTGCTCGGCTGCATGTATGGCCTTCGACGCGAGGTCCTGGATAGCTTTGATGTATCTCTCCCTTTCTCCGGGGTTTTGGGCACCCTCGAAGATGGCCTTATCCATTGCCGGTCTGAAGTTCCCGCTCTCTTCCGCCTCCTTGGTGAGGATATCCAGATGCTCTTCTGATATGGCTGCTAACGGCGCTTCATACAAATACTGACTAAGAAAAGCGTATAATTTGGTATCAGCTCCGCACAAGCCCTCCAACAAACTCTTCTCTTTCTCTTCTTTCTCCTCCGCTTTCTTTTTCCTCATAGTTCAGCCTCCTTGCTCTGTTGTTCGTACTTAGCTAATCATATGCTGATTAAGCTCTCAATCGAGATTTCCCATTTGGCATGGTCTCATGCCTAAGTCTTCCTCCTTCTGTTCTTCGAAAGCAGTGTAGCACATCTTCGTGCTCTGCGACTAGTGCGACGCTTGCTCACGGAGTCTCTTCAGGCTGCTCTGTGACGCGGTACCCCGCTGGGGGTGGTTTTCGGAAGATCGTTTTCACAGGACAAGCGCAGAAAGACGTACAGAAACTAGCGGCTGCCGGGCTGGAACCTGAGGCGGAGCAACTGCCAGAAGTGTTGCAGACCTCTCCTTTCTACGACTCACCGCCGTTCGAGAAGCTTGTTGGAGACCTTGCCGGAGCGTACTCGCGGCGGATCAACATACAGCATCGCCTTGTCTATCAGGTCCTCAAGAAGGAGAGAGTCATTAAGGTAATCTGCATGTGGACACACTAGGAGGAGGCCAGTAGCATACTGAGGGAACTGTCCTTTCCTCGTGATCTGTGAGTGGTGCTGCAAAAGACAAATACGCCCGAAGGGACTTGAACCCCCAACCCCCGGTTCCGAAGACCGGTGCTCTATCCAGTTGAGCTACGGGC
>JAGGSM010000110.1 GCA_021159105.1 Candidatus Bipolaricaulota bacterium | reverse complement strand
GCTGATTCCATCGATCTGATCAAGAAGGTGTTGCGCTTGGAGAGCTCGCGCGGCTACAGCGATGATGCCGTCACCTGTGGCCTAGAGGAGTTCATCAAGCTGAACCTCCCCTCGGCCATGCCCGTTATCACCGGCTACAGAGGCAGCGATCACTTTGAGCGACAGCGCATGGTGGGAAGACTGGTGAGCTTCCTCGATGGGGGCGAGCAGGCGGTGGAACAGGCCGCCGATCCGGCGAGCCTCGCCCTTCCCGTCAGCGCCGCAAGCGGGGTTGGGCAGAAGCGGGCGAAGCTCCTCGAGAAGCTTGGGATACGCACTATCGAAGACCTCTTAACCTATCTTCCACGCCGCCTGGAGGATCGCTCGCGCTTCAAGCAGATCGGTGAACTCCACCGCGGGGAAACGATCGCTGTGCGCGGAAACGTCGTCGGCGTAGATAAGTCGCGTGTCAGCGGTCGCACGACGATCGTGCGAGCGACGCTCGGCGACGGGACGGGCTTCCTCTACGCTACCTGGTTCAACCAGCCGTGGGTGGCAAACCAGATCAGAAGCGGTGAGATGATCGATGTGTACGGGAAGATCGAACAGCACTACGGCAAGCTGCAGATCACCTCACCGGTGTGGGAGCCGGCCGAGGAGGGGATGGAGATCGGGCGGATCGTCCCCATCTACCCGGCGACGGAGGGAGTGAGCGATCGTTACCTGCGCACGCTGATCTCGCGGAACCTGAAGCTGTACGGCGGGGCCTTCCCCGAGGTCATTCCAGAGCAGATCCGCGAAAAGCACGACCTTCTCAAGCGGTCGGACGCGATCCGAGCTCTTCACTACCCGCGCGATGAAGAATCATTCGAGAAAGCGCGGCGCACGCTGGCCTTCGAGGAGCTCCTCCTGCTGCAGATCGGGATGGGTGGGCACACGCGCACGCTCAGCGGCCTCTCCCACGCCGGGGACGGGGCGCTCGTCGACACGTTTGTCGCCCGCCTCCCGTTTCGCCTCACAGGCGCGCAGAAGAACGCGGTGCGTGAGATCATGGCCGATCTCCGTTCCAATCGGCGAATGATGCGTCTGCTGCAGGGGGACGTGGGCTCGGGGAAGACGATCGTCTCCTTGATCGGCGCCCTTGCCGCGATCGATGCGGGCTACCAGGTGGCGATCATGGCCCCGACCGAGATCCTCGCCCAGCAGCACAGCCTCAAGATCAGTCAGCTCCTGGCGGGACTTCCGGTGGACAGCGCTGTCCTGACCAGCGCGAGCAAGAAGAAAGACGAGCTGAAGCAGGAGATTTCGGATGGGAAGATCGACCTTGTCATCGGCACGCACGCCCTGATCGAGGAGGATGTCGCTTTCCGATCTCTGGGCCTTGTCATCATCGATGAGCAGCACCGCTTCGGCGTTGTGCAGCGTGCATTGATCGAGGAGAAAGGGCAAGACGTCGACCTGCTCGTTATGAGCGCTACCCCGATCCCACGCACGATCGCCCTCACCCTGTACGGGGAGTTCGATGTCTCGCTGATCGATGAGATGCCCCTTGGCAAGAAAGAGATCCGCACCATCTGCGTTTCCGAGAACAGGCGCGATGAGGTCTACACAGAAGTAGGAAAGCTCCTCGCCGCTGGCGAGAAGGGATACGTTGTCCTCCCGCTCGTCGAGGAATCGGAGAAGCTCGATCTGAAGGCCGCGACGCAGGTGCACGCGGAGCTGTCGGCCATGTTTTCCAGCTACGGCGTCGGATTGATCCACGGCCGACTACCAGCGGTGGAGAAGCAGGAGGCGATGGCGGCCTTCGCTTCAGGGAAGACGCAGCTTCTCGTGGCGACGACGGTGATCGAGGTGGGGATCGATGTACTCGACGCGTCGTTCATGGTCATCGAGCACGCGGAGCGCTTCGGCCTGTCGCAGCTTCATCAACTGCGTGGCCGCATCGGCCGTTCCGGGCAGAAGGCGACCTGCTACGCCATCGCAACAGCGAAGACCGAGGACGCGCAGCAGCGCCTGGCCGCCTTCTCCGAGCACCTCGACGGGTTTGCTATCGCCGAACAGGACCTGATGATTCGCGGACCGGGAGACCTGCTCGGGACCAAACAGCATGGATTCTTGAGCGTACTGCGTGCGGTGAACCTGCTACGTGACATTGACATCATGAAACGCGCGCAGGAGGAGGCACGCAAACTGATCGATACTGGCCTACCGCAGGATCTCCTTTCCGAGGCGGAGCGGCGCTTCGGTGACGTCCTCAAGTGGCTGCAGGTGTAAGATTGAATGACTGAGCGATTGAGTGATTGTCCTAGGGATGCGAAGGTTTGGCGTGAACGAGAGGTTTTGATCAATTACTAAGTCATTCAATGACTGAGTCATTCAATGACTAAGTCACTCACTCAATCTTTCAATGATTCAATCACCGAATCGCTCAATGTATGAGCGTTCCGACTCGCTCACCGCGGCAGATCATGCCCAGGGCATCGGGGTCCGCGAGGTCGAAGACGACGATCGGGAGTTTGTTCTCGCGGCAGATCTCCACCGCTACCTGGTCCATCACCCCATAGCGCGCCGCCAGAAACTCGTCGTAGGTGAGCTCTTCGATCAGGTGTGAGCCCTTGTCCACTGCTGGGTCGGCGTTGAAGACTCCCTTAACGTTCGATCCCTTGGCGACGAGATCGGCACCGATCGCCGCCGCACGCACCGCGGCTGCGGTGTCTGTTGTGACGAGCGGGTTTCCCGTCCCACCGGTGAAGATGACGACCTTCCCTTCTGACAGGGCTTTGCGCGCCTTGCGGGGACAGATCGGTTCGGTCAGTTCAGTCGCCACGGCCGATTGCACAATTGTCTCTTTGCCTGCGCCTTCGAGGTATGTTGAGAGGGCGAAGCCGTTTAGAACGGTCGCAAGCATTCCCAGTGAGTCCGCGTCGACGCGGTCGAGCCAAGGGCTGCGTGCTCCGCGGATGATGTTTCCTCCGCCCACGACGATTCCGATCTGAACATCGGGAAGAGATACGATCTGTTGAGCGATGCGGCGCAGGGCCTTGGGAGAGAACGCGCCTTCTTCTCCAGCGAACGCTTCACCGCTCAGCTTGAGAAGAAGGCG
>JAGGSM010000026.1 GCA_021159105.1 Candidatus Bipolaricaulota bacterium | reverse complement strand
GGGTAGGGATCTACATGCGCCAGGGTGAAGAACTCGTCCTTGCCGCGTGGGATGGGCCAGAGGCAACGCAACACATGCGTATCCCGGTTGGGCAGGGGATCTGCGGCCTTGCCGATTGTTCACGCTATCTCACTCTCTTCCTGTCTCTTCGACTTGACGCACAGCGTGTGTTCTATTACACTAGTACACTATGACTGTGGGAAAGACTTGGGATCTAGACATGGCCGCAGGGCCGATCTATAGGCAGATTGCCCAGCATGTGCATCGCGCACTTGCACGGGGGATCCTCGCTCCTAGCGACCAACTCCCGTCGGTGCGTGAGCTGGCACAGCAGTTGAAGGTCAATCAGAACACAGTCGTGCATGCTTATTCTCAGTTGGAGCGGGAAGGGATAATCGAGACCAGGCGTGGCTTGGGAACGTTTATCAGAGCGGATATTCCCCTGCATGTGTCGCAGCGCGAGTTGTTGGCGGTAGCCGCGCAGCGCTACGTGAAAGAGGCAAAGGCTCTCTCTCTCTCAAGCAAAGAGGCAGTAAAGATCCTACAGGAGGTCCTCGATGCTGGCGATGTTGGATGACGTAACCAAGCTCTATGGCAAGAATTGCGGCCTGAGCAACCTCACTCTGGACATCCCGGAGGGACAGGTGATCGGGCTGCTTGGGGTGAACGGGAGCGGTAAGACAACGCTCCTCAAACTCCTTGCGGGGTTGCTCCTCCCCACGCGGGGGCAAGTGAGCGTGCTCGGTGAACCACCGCGGCGCGTCCGGTCGAAGCTCGTCTTCCTCGGTGAGACGGATGCCATCTACCGCTGGATGGGCCCAACGGACGCGGGATATTTGATGTCCGGTCTGTATCCTGACTTTTGCCCACAGCGCTACCTCGCCCTCCTCGACTCCCTGCAGGTTCCGACACGCAGAGCCGGAGCTATGTCCAAAGGGGAACGTGTGAGGTTGCGACTGGCGATGGCCCTTGCCCGCGAGGCTGCGCTTTACATCCTCGATGAGCCCCTCGGAGGGATCGATCTCGCAGCACGAGAGCGGATCCTTCAGTCGATAGTTGGACAGTGGCGAGCCGATGCATCGATTATCCTCTCTACCCATGCAATTGCCGAGGCCGAAGGGCTATTCGACCGGGTCGTCCTGTTGAAGCAGGGATCTCTTGTACTCGATGCCCTCGCCGAGGAGCTGCGTGAGCGCGGAGAGAGCGTAAAGTCCACGTTCTTGGAGGTGCTGGGATGAAGGGACTGCATACGCTGTTGTGGAGGGAATACCGCAGCTCACGTGGGTGGGCCATTGGCCTCATCGGTTCGCTCGGGCTGTGGACGTGGATTGTAAGTATGATCAATAATGAGGGAGTTGAAAATCGGTTAGCACTACGGTCGCTCATCATCACTGTGGCCTTCGCTATCGGAGTGATCGTCCTCTCATTCATGGTCGGCAGGTTGCACACTGAGATCAAGCACGACGAACACCGAACGCTCCTTCTTTCCCCAATCCCCGGGTATTTGCATATCGTTTCGCGCTTGGTGTTTGCTGTTGGAGTAGGACTGATCTACGCCATCGGCCTTGGAACCCTTACATGGTGGGTGTTCTCACAGGCTGGAGCACACCTGGGCGCTAGCAGTATCATGCAGTTAGTGGCTGCATTCCCGGCATTTGGGATCGTTACCCTGTTGATGCCAACGCTGGCATGGGTCCTCCTGCTCGTGTTGTTTGCTAACGCCTATCGCCTATCGCACCTGACCTGGATAGCCGTGATCGTTATGTGCGCTGGGACGCCGGTATCGCTTCTCTACCGGGGGATCAATGGATTGGATCATCACCTTCCCGTGTGGACCACTGCCCCTGGGATCACCGATCTTTTCAACCGGTTGGCCGGTATGCCGACCCAAGGCGAGGGGAGCATGTTAACGATGGCTGTGCCGGGTGTCGTGCACTATGGAGACATCGTAGGGGCGGTTCTACTAACCGGGTTACTGGTCTTTCTTGCCGCACGCTTATGGGAGGAGATGGAAGGATGATCCTGGCACCAGCGTTGTTATCAATCATGCAGATTCTGCTACTAGTCGTACTCGGCTACGCTGAGTATCGACTGTGGCGTGGGACATCCAGCCCCACCGCTCGCATTCTCTCGCTGCTGTTTAGCGGGACGATCGCCTGGGCGATCATACGGCCGTTCATGTTCACCCTGTGATCCGCCTTGCAAGCGCGCTAGAATCATCGACATGAACGACATCGTTGAATTGCTGCGCGAGAAGATCAAGGGCGCATCATCCTACGACGAGGCGTGCGAGATCACCGTGCGCGAACTGCGACGCCTTGTACGCAAATTCGATTGGGTGGGAATCTACATGCGCCAAGGCGACGAACTCGTCCTCGCTGCGTGGGACGGACCAGAGGCGACGGAGCATGTGCGCATCTCCGTTGGACAGGGGATCTGCGGCCTCGCAGCACGCACGGGGAAGACGGTTATAGTAGGCGACGTCAATGCCGATCCGCGGTATCTTGCTTGTTTCCCGCAGACCCGCTCAGAGATCGTCGTACCGATCTATGCGAGAGATCATGTGATCGGCGAGATCGACATCGACAGCGACACGGCTGATGCGTTCACAGATGACGATCGCAATCTCCTAGAAGATGTCGCGCGTCTCCTGGGCGACTCAGCGTAGTAGGGCCCCACACTATAGTCTATGTTGAGTCTACCTTGCCGGCGAGCACATATCGGCAAGTCCTACGGTACGCATGCTCGAGTTGGATCATTCATACACGCGCTTGCCAGCACCTCGCAGCGCCGGTACTAAAACTTCGCAAACCGGGAGCCCAGCCATCTTTGCCAGGTGGTCGGCAGGTGAGTGGAAACCAAATATTTCAACCTCATCCCCGACTGAAACGCCATCTATATCTGTAACGTCAACGAAGGTATGGTCTAGACAGATCTTACCAATTATAGGTGCATAGTGTCCTTTCAGCCACACTCGTCCCCGATTGGAGAGTGCTGAGGATAATCCCGATCCATAGCCAATTGCAAGGATAGCCACCAGCTGCTGGTGGGAGGATTTGTAAGTTCGACCGTACCCGATGTAATCT
>JAGGSM010000214.1 GCA_021159105.1 Candidatus Bipolaricaulota bacterium | reverse complement strand
TTTTCGGTTCCGGAGAGCTTGTTGAAAAGTGCGTAGATGAGATCTACAAGAACTTGGTTGTCGGCAAGGCGCGCTTCATCGATCGTAAGGCCCAACTGGGAATCGACCGCAGCGGCGTACAAGCTTCGGAAGTTAGAGAGAGCACATACGTGTCCGACGCCCGCGATTATCAAATACCTGATGTAGTTGGGTATCTTCAGAATGCCACAAACCTCACGCGGCGAACGCTGGTCAGAATCCTTATTGACAGCGGACGCCTTAATGACTTTGCGAACAATCCGCAGAAGTACATCGAGCAGGTCGCTGAGATCATCAAGCGCCAGATGAGATTGCTCATCGTTGACGGGATCAAGTACCAGAAGATTGGCAAGAATTCCTACTACGCGCAGGAACTGTTCGAGGAGAATGAACTGTACGGGTATCTCAGCAGGAACATGATCGAGAGCCACAAATCCGTGTACGACCACGTAATCTACGACTCCGATGTTGAAGAGGAATTTGCCCGGTCCTTCGAACTTAGCGATGACATAAAGGTCTACGCCAAGTTACCTGGATGGTTCAAGATCGATACGCCTCTCGGCGGTTACAACCCAGACTGGGCCGTCCTTGTTGAAAGGGATGGGAAAGATCGACTGTACTTTATTGTCGAGACCAAAGGGAATCTGTTCAGTGATGCCCTGCGCCCAACCGAGAAGGCAAAGATTGCCTGCGGGCGCGAGCACTTCAAGGCCCTTGACCAAGGCGTTGGCTTCGCCGTCGCGAAGGATTACGACACCTTTATTGAACAAGTTGTAGATTAATACCAAATATGAGTCGAAGATAGCCAGTGGCAATTCAAGAAAGGGTTCTGCCGTCTGATCCTTGGTATTCAAGCTTGGCTAGAATCCATATTTTTCTGAAGTTTACATAAGAAACCGTTCTTGCACTCTGAATTTATTACCACTTCAATCTCTATTTGCAGACATCTTTTATCCAAGTGTCTCATAGACTTCTTGTGTTCTTTCACGTGTCAAGAGCCGGATAGGTTCTTCCTCGTACGCGCGGGGATAGTCCCAGTTGACGCGACGACATGGCATATCAGGAGGTGGTTCCACCGTACACGCGGGTTGAATCCCTTGATCAAGTCAACAGGAAAGTAACGACACTGTGTGGAGCAGCATATCCTCCCATCGAGGTGCTGAGCAGGGAGTGCGCAGGGATGCGCCTGCGCCGAATCTCGACGTGAGAAGACAGTTCGTCCGCGAGGACGCCAGGCAGCTCAGTGATATGGTCGAATGCGCGATCAGCAAACGCGATGTGAACGTTAAATTTGACAGTTAACGAGACATCCCTGATTTTTACCTGCTGCTGTAATCGTCTCCTTCACTTTCGCCGACGATACCAAACAACGTACCCTATGACGAGGATAACGATCCCAACAGCGGTGTAGATCGTGATGCGATGCAGGGAGTGGCCGATCGCCTCCTGGTTGTTGCCAATTACATAGCCAAGGAGGGCGAGTACGCTCGCCCATATTCCCGCCCCAAGGCCGGTGAACAGAATGAACCTACCGATCGGCATGCGCGCCAGGCCTGCAGGGAGCGAAATGTACTGCCGCAATCCAGGGATCAAGCGGCCAACGAAGGTCGAGATCTCACCGTGGCGACGGAACGCGCCCTCCGCGCGGTCGTAGGCGCGCTCGGTCAACCCGATGTACTTCCCGTAGCGCAGGATCAGTGGCCTGCCCAAGCGAAGCGATATCCAGTAGTTGAACAGCGACCCGAGGAGTGATCCGATTATCCCTAACAGAACGACGATCCACAGCTCCATCTTCCCCTGGCTCGCCAGATACCCAGCAGGAGGGAGGACAAGCTCGCTCGGAAAAGGGAAGAATGAGCTTTCCAGGAACATCGCCGCCACAATCCCGCCGTAGCCCATGCTGTTCACGATGGAGACTATCGCTGCTATGATGGCGTGCATACTAGGACTTCTTACGCCACATGGCAGATATGATCCTGCCCTGCAGGCTATAGATCCAATCTGCGATGCGGTCGCTCAGCTTCCTCGCGAGATGAACCATGAGCGAAGCCACAGTTCCCACCAGCGCACCTGCAAGGACGTCTAGCGGGAAGTGAACGCCGACGAAGACGCGGGCAAAGGCGACTAGAATCGCCAGCAGTAGGGCCTGTGGCCAGATGTTCGCGCTGCCCGAGAAGATAAGGCTGATGGCAATTCCAAACGAGAAGCTGACGTGATCGCTCGGGAAGCTGTTGTTCGCCGCGTGCACGATGAGCGGCCGGCCAATACCGAGCACGGAGGGGAGAGCCTGGTAGTGAAGAACACCGACGATGCGTGCAAGGACGAGCGCCCCACCACCACTGAGAGAAGCGCGGAAGGCCGCTCTCCTTCCATCACGCTTGTTGAATAGCCACAGATAGGCAATGAACGCAATCAGAATGAACGGGATGTACTGCGCGCAGAAGACCATCAAGGCATCGAGAAAGCTACTGTGGTGCGAAAGGCCGTTTATGGCAAGGAATAATCGCTCGTTCACCCTCTCACTCCCCTTGGTCGATCTTGACGGAATACGTGCCGGTCCCTGCCGCGCCGCGCGTTACAATAATGCAGATCTTGCTGTATTGATCAGGAGATTCCACGATAACAGGCTTCCCTTCAGCAAGCGAGTGGACCGTGTACGTATCTCCTGCTACCAGAGCAACATCGGCGCGAAACGCCGTCTGTGCATCACCAGCAAACGATATTCTCATGGTCTTATCCGTACTTGCTCGCAGGCGCAGGTAATCGATCCCGTAGGCGTGGGCGACGCGAAGCGGTGTTCCGGTGGGGTCTTCCATGTACTTCAGTGCGCACGGTGGATTTGTATTCACTCGATCTATCAGAAGGCTCCCGCCGTTCCAGGTTCCTTCGTAGGTGGAGGCGGGGATCTCAACGAGCGCAGTATCAGCTTCGTGTTTCTTCGCTTTCTCCTTGCCAGACTCGGAGTGGAAGAGACCGGAAATGACTTCACGGTCAGGAAGATCGTTCATCCCAACGGCAATAGCGAACTCTTCCCATAGGTCGTCAAAGCTGAGTCCCTGATCGCGAAAGGCGGCATCGATCGCGTAGCGGC
>JAGGSM010000122.1 GCA_021159105.1 Candidatus Bipolaricaulota bacterium | reverse complement strand
GGCTAATCATCGATGCGGTTCGAGAAGGATATCTAGCGGGGAAGGCGATTTAGGGATTATTCCCTCGTCTGATAAGGAAGTAGGTTATGGAACGCAAGGCGGTTTCAGAGGCGATCGATTGCGAGACGTTTGAGAGAGCCCTGCTTGTCGGTAAGACCCTCCTGCACGAGCACGTAGAGGAGATCAATCGGCTGAACGTCTTCCCCGTCCCCGACGGGGACACAGGGACGAATATGCTCCTCACCATGGACGCGGTGATGCAGGGCCTGGACGGGGCCGGTACGTCCCTATCGCAGGTCATGCAGCACATCTCCAGAAAGGTGCTCCTCGGCGCACGTGGCAATTCCGGGGTGATCCTCGCCCAGTTCCTCGTTGGGTTCGCCGCCGCGGTAGGTGACAGGGAAGCGATCGACGCCGATGCCCTCGCAGATGGATTCATCCGCGGCACGGACGAAGCCTACCGGATCGTCAGTCATCCGCAGGAGGGGACGATCCTCACCATTATGCGAACAGCGCGGGATGCGATCGTGAAGCTACGTGCTAGATCGCTGCCGGAGATCGTCGCTGCAGCATATGACGATGCGCGCGAGGCGCTCGCCCGCACCCCGGAGATGCTTCCCATTCTGAAACGTGCTGGAGTGATCGATGCCGGCGGGTTGGGGTTTGTGTACCTCCTCTCGGCTCTCGTAGCCGTCCTTGATGATGAGGAACCCCACCCGTCGACTGCCCTTGACGGCCAGTTCATGCGTCAATCCGGTGTCGCATTAGAGAAGATCCAGGAGGAGGGCCCTCCGACGCACCGCTATTGCACGGAGTTTATCGTGCAGGGAAACAACATCCCCCAGGAAACGCTGCGAGACAAGCTTGAACGGCGCGCCGACTCGGTACTCGTCCTTGGGGACGAAGGGCTGACGCACGTTCACCTGCACACGGACGACCCCGGGCAGGCGCTGCAGACCGCAGCGACGTACGGGCGCGTCTTTCAGGTGAAGGTGGATGACATGTACGAACAGGTTCAGGGATTCCTGCAGGGCGATGACCGCGTGAAGGAGGTCGCACAGGAGACAGCGCTCGTGGCCGTATCTCCGGGCGAGGGGGTCACCGAAATCATGCGCAGCATCGGTGCCACCGAGGTCTTCACCGGAGACCCATCGGTCGGCGACCTGATCGAAGTTATCCTGCGGGCAGGCGGGAGTGGGGTCATCCTTCTGCCAAACGACCCTAACATCCTCCTTGCATGTAGGCAAGCGGGAGAGATCATCCGACAGCCAACGGCAGTCGTGCCCAGCAAATCGGTCCCTCAGGGGATCAGTGCTCTCCTTTCCTACAATCCACAGCAGGGCCTGGAAGAGAACGTGGAGGCGATGCGGGCAGCAATGGCACGCGTGCGTAGCGGATCGATCGGCCGCGCCGTACGCTCTTCAACGCTGAATGACGTGAACGTCAATGTCGGTGACTACGTGGGGATGATCGGAAGGCAGATCTTCGCCTCCGGCAGCACAATCGATGATGTCATCCTCAGACTGCTCGAACTGATGGACGCGGGTTCTGCCGAGGTCGTCACCCTGTTCTACGGGTTGAACGAGCAGGAGAAGGACGCGGGCATCATTGCCTCGCGCATCCGTGATCGTTATCCGCAGGTGGATGTACAGGTCTACTACGGAGGGCAGCCTCGCCATGACTATCTCATATCGGTGGAGTAGGAGGAGGACAAGATGATGCTTGCGATTCTGGTACCGGCTCTTTCTTACCTTGTCGGGTCGCTCTCCCTCGCGCCGCTGATCCTGTTTCTTCAGCACAGGCCGATCTCGGGAAGCACAGGCGCGGCGAACGTCGCTCATCTGGCCGGGGTCAAGTGGGGAATAGCAGCAGGGATATTCGACTTTTCGAAAGGTCTTGTCCCCGTGCTTGTTGCGCACCTGCTCGGTCTTGGCGGATGGGTCATGGCAGCGGCGGGACTAGCGGCAGTATGTGGGCACATCTGGCCCCTGTACTTCGGGTTCCGCGGCGGTCGGGGCCTGAACACGATCATTGGAGCGACCGTATTTCTCCTTCCTCGCGAGCTTCCGGTTGCGTTTGCTGTTGCCATCATGGTCGGGTACTGGGTGAAGAGGTCGAAGGCTGTTCGATCGAGGGTAGATCCGATCCCAGCGGGCGCAGCGGGTGGACTGATAACCACCATCCTGCTTTCTTGGGCCTTTCGCGAGCCCGCCTGCTTGATCTCGTACGCGCTGGGCGTTGCGATCCTTCCGATGATCAGCGGGATCTCGGACCTATTCGCGTTCGTTTCTGCACTGGGTAAGGAGGCACACAGATGAGAGTACGAGTGATCACCGATAGCGACACCGGATTGCAGGGAGAACTCGCTTCCAAGTTCGGCATCGACATCGTCTCTCACTACCTGATCCATGGCGACAGGTCATACAGTGAGCTTGACCTCCCACGGCAGCAGATGATCGATTGGCTTAAAAGAGATGAGCAGGTGACATCGACCCATCCCACGGTGCACGACTACGTCTCCGCGTTCGAGGAAGCAGGAAAATCATCGGATGAGGTCTTCTATGTTCCGATCTCCTCTCAGTATTCCAATGCCTACGACGTGGCTCACGCCGTGCGCGAGGGGCTTGCCAGGTTACGGATCGCTATCGTCGATTCACAGCGTGCTGCCGGTGGGCATGCCCTTTTCGCACTGGAAACAGCACGGATATCGCAAGGAAACGATCCGCTCGACGTGCTCATACAGAAGGTAGAAGGGATGCACGAGCGAGTGACCGAGGTCATGGTGCTCGATTCTTTGGGCCAGCTTGCCCGCGAGGGGAGAGCCCGCAACGCGGAGGGGGCGATGAAATCGCTCGTCTCTACGAAGCTGCTCGTAGCCAATCGCGGGATGGCTACCCCAATTGGCAAGGCACGCACGAACGCGCAGGCGCTCGATGCGATCGTCGCTCAGATAAAGAAGGACCTGGCGCGCTTCGATGCGGGTGACATTCGGATGCTCATCGAGTATGGAACGGACGAGGAGTTCGCACTTCGTGTCAAAGAAAGCCTTGTTGAGCGGTTCTCCCCTCGACAAGTGTGGGTAATCCCCACCTCCCCCGCGGCAATGCTGCGCATGGGAATCACCGGGTGGAGCGTATCCTGGTCGGTGGTGATCTAAGA
>JAGGSM010000266.1 GCA_021159105.1 Candidatus Bipolaricaulota bacterium | reverse complement strand
ACTGGCCACGCGGAGCGAGGGGTAGTTTTGTAGAGAAGCTTAGGTTCTCCTACCACCGCCTACGCGCCGCGCTCTATCGTCAGGTGCGACAGTTCACCGCCGCTGATCTCGCTGTGACCCTGGTTGTGATCCTCATTGCGGTGGTTCTAAGCCTGTCATCGGGATTGATCCACTTTCTCCTGACGTTGGTCATCATTCTTGCCGTGGTCGGAATCGTGTGGAAGTGGCCACGCACTTCGCGCCTGCCCTTTATCACCAAGCTGCGCTTGGCGCTCGTCGCATTGCGTGATGAATTGCGTGGATTCCTTCCCTAGCCACGAGTCTTTGGTTAGCAAGCGGAGTGGGAACCTCTTTCTTCCGAAAACACCATGAATGCCGAACTCTGGTGCCCAGTCCCCTGGCTAGACCCTAATTGCTTTGGAAGACACCAAGAATGAAGACGTGCCCACAGTGCTCTAGAGAAATTCCTCTTTGTGACGCTCAATCATGATTGGCAGTTTGAACCAGATGAGTCCATAGACCAGCACCGCAATCACAAAAGCTGCAAGCGTTCCTGCAAGACGACCAACTGTGAACAAGCTCAGTAACACAGGCGCGGTCGTAATAACGATAGCAATGAATCCCAGTAAGCCCCCCTCCACTGGCGCATATCTCCAGTCGCCTAGCTGTTCTATCTCATAAGGGAAATAGACTGAGATGAGGTTGGCGATGCCAATATAGGCAGTGAGGAGCCCTTGTCAAGGGTCGGGTAGGTTTTCCCGGTCGGTGGTCGGCTACATGTCCCCGCCCTTTTTCTCCGACGTGGTGTTTCCAAGCACCTCCTTTTCTCCAGTGATTGACCCTTCATTGTCGAGTCTTCTCTGGCGCTGGCGATAGCTCTCTCCCTTCATCTCGATGAACTGGGAATGATGGGTGAGCCGGTCCAGCGCGGCTGAGGCCAACAATGGGTTGCCGAATACTTCCGCCCACTCTTCTGGTGCCCGATTGCTGGTGAGGATGATCGACTTACGCTCGTACCGATCACGAATGATCTCGTACAGATCCTGTGCCCCACGACTGGACAGAGGAACAAGGCCAAAGTCATCCAGGATGAGTACATCTACCCGCAGGATGTTGGTGTACACCTTGTGGAATGTCCCATCGGCACGAGCAGCATAGAGTTTGTTGATCAGATGATGCAGCGGCCGGTACAGAACACGATACCCTCTCTTGATCGCCTCATACGCTAACCCCTGCGCTAGATGAGACTTCCCCGTACCAGTGGGACCAACAAGGAGCACGTTCTCTCCCCTCTCCACAAACCGACACGAACTAAGCTCGTTGATCAGTGTCCGGGAAAGACGTGGTGCGGCAGCAAAGTCAAACGAAGCGATGCTCTTACTCTCATCGATCCCCGCCTCAACGATTCGCCTCCTAAACTTGGTCTGCTCCCGCCGCTCGATCTCATCATCTACAAGTAAGGCCAGAAACTCCACCGGAGGAAGGGACCGCTCGATCGCTTCTTGGGAGCGTTGCTCAAGCGTGTATGCCATCCCTCCAAGACGCAGCCGCTTCAGCTTGGGTAACAATGGATGAACTTGCATCATCTCACCCCCAGGGGAAAGTAGCTTGCTGCTGGCCTAGCGTAGCGGTAGCTTTTCTGTTGTTGTGTGGCCGTTGTCTCCTCATCCAGTGGTTCGTTCTCCAACCCGGCACTGAGAATGCCCTTCACCCGCACGTACCGCGGATCACCATAGTGCAGCGCCCGTTCGCACGCTGCCTCCAGCCTCTCTGTTCCCACTTTCTCCTTGAGGTGCAACAACGAGTGCACACTCGGCAGGCGATCCTGTACTCGATCACTGAGAAGCTGTGCCACTGCTTTCCCGCACCATGGACCGACCTCGCCTGCCAGTTCACGACACCGCTGGGGCGTCTTCTCCAGCCATTCCCGCTTGTGGGGTGGGTAGTGACCAAGACGCGTTGACCGCTCCCCCTTCTTTTCTAGCACGAGGTGAGTTGCGACAAGGGCTGCTTGATGGTATATCTCTACTATGCGACGACCCACGTAGACATCGAGTTTCTTCCCGATGAGGGTGTGGGGAGCAGAGTAGTATCTCCCGTCCACTACTACGTGGCAGTCGTGGTGGAGCGTTGCCCGGTAGGCCTTGATTAGCTCAAACGGCTGAGCAGGCAATGGGTTGAGGGTAGCACGTTCCACATTGTGGTAGCGGGTGAGGGGTTCCTCATGGGTTGTACCATGATCCCTCACCCCGGCTACTTGTAGCACCCATTCCCTTCCCTTCTCGTTAAGACGAGCAAGATCAAGGGACTCTAGCTCTTCCCCGGCGATGAAGTTTCCCTTCACGTACTTAACCCCGCTCTCCACCTTACCCTTGTGACGAGGGGTACGTGGTCGGTTGGCGCTCACTACAAACCCGTAATGACGTGCCAGCTTGCGGTAAGGAACGCTCAACACGGGGTCTTGTAGCTCTCGCTTCAGCACCGCTGCTTTGAGGTTGTCGATCACCACGCGCTGCGGTACTCCACCAAACCAACGGAACGCGTTCTCATGACACGTGAGCCACGTCTCCATCTTCTGGTCAAACACAAACTCTATGTACATATGGCGTGACCAGGACAGGGTCATCACAAACACCCATACCTTGCGCAACTTGCCGTTTGCGTCACGACACATCCCCACGTAGCCAAAGTCGACCTGCACTTCCTGCCCTGGTTCTGTCTCCACACGACAGTACGCCTCTGGATCGTGTGGCTGCAGCCGCTGAGCGTATCTCTTCACCGACGAGTAGCTGCCGGTGTAGCCATGTTCGTCACAGAGCTTGCGCCAGATGACCGTCTTTGCCACCCCACGGTCAAGGTACTCCTGTACCACCTCCTTGTACGGCTCTACTGTGCTCACACACTGTGCAAGATGAGTAACTGGTCCAAGGACCTCGGCTAGCTCCTTCACCGTGGGAAGCAGTCTGTCCTCGTCCAGAAAGCCGTGTTTCTCCGCCAACCTACGGTACTTACGGATCGTCTTCTTGGCGTGACCCGTGTCGCGGTGGATCGCTTCCACCGACTCTCCTTTACGTAGCCTGTAGATTATCTCTTGTATGTCATTCATGTGTATCCGCTCCATACCCACCTCCATGTTTGCTCAACATGGAGGATATTTAACTGATCTT
>JAGGSM010000218.1 GCA_021159105.1 Candidatus Bipolaricaulota bacterium | reverse complement strand
CGATTTCTGAGATGTTGCCATATCTTCTTCTCAGCTTCTGTCTGCTTTTTTCGTAAGTTTTTGGCTCGGTGTTTCATTACATTATTTCACCCTCACCCCAGCCCTCTCCCATCAAGGGAGAGGGAGGATTGTGACTTTCAAGTAACTTGGCGAATGTGTTGTATATAGCGTGCCCTGGTTTATTGTAGTCAAGTTTTATTTAAAAAAAATAACAGAAAATTGTCATGTGCGAGAATGGGCACCATTAGACTCGTCGGAGCACATGATAATTTTTCTGCGGGTTATAAGCACTATATTGCGCATTTGAATATCCTGTTTTTAGCTTTAGTCATAGAGATTGTCACCTTTCACATCCTGGTATTTGAGAGTCTCAACTGAGCTCTAACCTTGCTTTATCGGGAATAGGTGACAACGGGGAGCCGTAAACGCTCTGTGAGAAGGTCGATAGTATCGCCTTAATAGGGCAAGTGATGGTCTCCCCGTCTTCACACAACTTAAGCCACTAATTTATAATGATTTTGCTTAGTGTAATTTTCTATATATACCGTGTTGTTACGGACAATGGTAAAAATAATGCTCAAAATTTTTCTGGCAATAGCGATCAATGCCTTCATTTTAAGCATACCTCTGTCAAGCATTTGCTTATATTTCTCATGCATAATCCCAGTCGATTTGACCATGTTAATGGATGCAAAAAAGAGCAGTTTACGCATCATGGGACGGCCCCGCTTGGAGATCCGGCGCTGCCCTTTAAATTGGCCAGAGCTTATTTCAAAAAGATCAAGGCCTGCCAATTTCGTTATTTCAGAGATTGTGTTAAATTTGTTAAAATCGCCTACTTCCCCTATCAAACCGGCAGCTGTTACATGCCCGATACCTTTAATGGACAATATACTGTGACTGTAAGGAATCTGTTCCAGATGCTCAATCATCTGCTCTTCCAGGCTTTCAATATATCTGTTCTCGTTTTCTATATTAGAAACAAGATGGCTCGTCTCCAAAATCACACTCTCTCTGCCTTCTGTAATTCCTGTAGATTGTTCTGCGGCATTATAAAGCTCTTCAACTTGGTCTTTGTCAAACTTTCCACGGCTGACTCGCCTTATGATATCACTCAAATTCTCAATACCAATAGATGCAATGCTTTGAGAATCAGGATAATTTTTAATCAGATACATGCCTGTTTTTGTGGATGGTTTAATAATACTGCCAAGTTCTGGGAATATCACAAAAACAAGATCCTGAAGCTGGTTATTCATGGCTGTTCTGCGCCCTATCGCCCGTTCTCTTGCATGTGTGAGCCTGCGCAGCTGTGCTGCAGCCCCTTCAGGCATTACAACCGTCAAAGAATGACCAAGCGAAATTACATCTGCGATCACACGGGGATCTTTTTTATCCGTTTTGTTCGGAGAATTACCCGTCAGTTCTTTAATTCTTTTAGTATGCATCGGGTTCACCTGGACCAGATTAACCGGCTTCTTTCTCAAATAATTAGTCCGTCCTGAAAAACAGGACTTTTCGAAATATTTATTTGTTTTGTTCTTTGACAATTGAAGAAAATTACAGGTTGAAATGATTCTTTTGTATGCTTTTGTCTATGCGGCCTTCTTTATCTTTCTCTGCTTCCGTTTTTCTTCCTTTTTTCTGTGGAGATGAACAATCTTTTTCGTGTTCCATGACACGGTGGCCCATACGACATTAACGGTATCACCATCGGCCCCCTTATATCGACATCGACCCATCCGATGATCACATTTGAGATGGCCGATAACCGGCTCGATCGCTGCCCGTTTCTTCAAGGCTTTCCGAAACCAGGGCTCCTTGCTGTTCGGATGTGGCCTCTTCCCTTTCTTGGGAATGGCAAGTCTCTTTACACCCCATCTCCTGCGGCAGTTCTCCTGTTTCTTGAGAGATTGATCAAAACCCCGATCCCCGGCAACTTCCCCGGGAGATTTTCCAAGGGTTTTCCTGATTCCGGTGATAACCGGACCCAGAGTTTTTACATCGGCCACGCTGTGCTGATACTCCATATGGGAAAGGATCAGCCCATCGTCATTTTTGGAGAGGGAAACGATAGCGCCAAACTCACAATCAGGATGACTTTTGCCTTTCTTGATGACAGCAATCCTGGGTTCGTGGAGAGAATAGATCCGATGTTTGGGAGATGTACCGGCGAGAACCTCTGTTGTCTGTTCAACAATCTTTTTACCGAGAGAAACCAGGCGATTGAGCTTGCGACCCGCTTTCGTAAAGCCCCGGCTGTAAAGGGTGTTCGTTACTCTGCCGGCCTGCCTTACCACATGACGAGTCATCTCTTTGAGTTCCCTGATCGCTTCTTTCCTGCCTTCCGGGTTCTTCCGGTAAAGCTTCTTGATCCTGAGAAGATGTTTCTTTCCGACTCGATTGTAGGTGCGAAAGGGCTTCCGGAGGGTTACCTCCTCGCGAACCCTCTTGATCTGTTTGACGATCTTTTCTCGAATCCGGTAAAGCAGATCGGCGTCGGTGGGATAGGCAATGTTCTTGGGTTGGGCGGTGGTATCTACAGACACCCGTTTGGTCTTCACCAGTCCCATCTCTGACCAGGCCTTGAGCAGCAAAGCTTCAACCTGTTTCATCCCCTCAGAGCCGATCCGATTCCGGAACTTCACCATGGAAGAGGCTTCCAGGATCTGACCTCCCTGAAAGGTATTGAATCCGCAGAAACACTGCCAGTAGGCATTCTCATGAAGCATCTCCACGGCTCGTTCGTCTGAACAGTCATACCGGTGCTTGAGAATATGAATGCCGACCATTAATCGAATTGGTTTCCCCTGACGGCCCAGAGAACTATAGTAGGCGCATAGGGTATCGTGAAGATTATCCCAGTCAATCAGTCGGGCGGCGCAGAGCAGTTCATGCTCGGGATTAAGAACATCCGAAAACAGTGTTTCAAACATAAGAAGTTGCCTTTCTGGAATATGTACTTTCATATCAGTGACTTATAGCACATAACGGGAGCAAAAACAACCACAAACCATCAACTTTCTTCAATTATCAAAGAGCAGTATCAATGTTTACGCGGCCTACAGACCGCATTTTTCAGGACGGACTAATTATTTTTTGCCCGCCCGAATATACACGAAATATCCCCAGAGCTGTGAGATGAGCATCCCCGAAAGCATGAGCGCACAGCCTGACAA
>JAGGSM010000175.1 GCA_021159105.1 Candidatus Bipolaricaulota bacterium | reverse complement strand
GCTGTTGCGGATATGAGCATCTTTGCTGCCTTCAGTTCAGCTGCTATCTGCCAGGCTGCTTTGCACGAGAGTTGTCCATCCACCAAGCGTGACCTGACTTCTTTTCGCAATTCATCGGTTACCTTGTCTTTCATCTTCTCGACTGGGCGCGCTCCTTCTGGGTATCCGAACAGCCCCAGTTGACAGCGGGAGATCTTGATCCCCTCTTCCGTCGCCACACGGCCGACCTCGAGCGGATTAACTCCCATCTCCTTGGCGACGGCGAACGCGCGGGCGCAGGGGAGTTTGCCATCAACAAGCACGTCTCTTATTGCATTTTTCAAGTCACTATTCATGGCGAGCTCTATTCTGCACCACCTCTGCCTGCAGCACAAGTGGAGAACTGGGAAAGGTACACACAATGGGGTAAGCTCATCGCGCAAAAGAAAAGGCTGTTTCCAAGGAGGTACATGCTGATCTGGATCGGTTTTTCTCTCTCCATCCTCTCCCTTCTCTACATCTCGCGGCGCAGCCTGTGGCTGGCGATGACATCAGCGGCCGCTGTCCTTGCCCTGTTCACCCTCTCCACAGGCGAGATGCTGACCGTCCTCTCCCGTACCTTCGCCGACCCCTCGGTCCTGCTCATCGCGTTCGTTGTGGGGATCATCCCGCTTATCGGCGGTTCCCTGGAGGAGTCGGGGGAGATGGACCGACTGGTGGAGAACATGCGCATGGGGAAGAGGCTATTCTTCGCTGTATCGCCGGCTCTGTTGGGGATGCTCCCCATGCCGGGCGGCGCCCTCCTCTCCGCCCCGCTCATCGAACGGGGAGGCGAAGGCGTACCGAACGGCGTTAAGGCGGCGGGGAACGTCTGGTTCAGGCACGCGTTCCTCCTCGTCTACCCGCTCGGATCATCGCTCATCGCCTCGGCAAAGATCGCTTCTGTAGGTCTGTACCAGGCGATCCTTTATCTTTTTCCTGCGTTCCTTCTCACTGTAGTCGTCGGTTACTTCGTCATTCTGAGAGACATCAGGGGAAAAATGAGTCACGAAGGGGAGTTCTCCCCCTCTGGCCTCCTCGTCCCGCTGGGGATCATCCTCACCGCTCCCGTGATCGATGTGGTCATGAAGTCCGTACTGCGGTTACCTTACCCTGAAATCGGCACAGCGGTCGGGGTGAGCGTTAGCTTGCTGGGAGCGATGATCATCGGGCGCATCGATATCGCGCGACTGAGGAAGATAGCGGGGAAGACGAAACCGTGGAAGTACGCCCTCATCATCTTGGCGATGTTCCTGTTCTTGCATGCGTTCACCCTCTCCGGCTCACCGGAGGCGTTGGCCGGCCTGAACATGCCGCCTCTCCTCCTATGCATCGCAATTGGGTTCGTTCTGGGGGTGATCACGGGGCGTATCCAGGCTCCGATTGCCGTCGTCGTCCCGATATTCGTGAGCGCCCACGGGGCGATCTCACTCCCTGCGTTCGCCGTCACCTACTTCGCTGTCTACCTTGGCTACTTGATCAGCCCTGTTCACCCGTGCGTCTCCGTCTCCATAGAGTTCTTCTCGGTGTCGATGTCCACATTCTTGCGCCGGATGGCACTGCCCGTAGCTATTGCCGGGTTGCTCGATCTCATTGTTGCGTTATTTGTTCTGTAAAGGCCGTATCACGAATGCCCGGTGAAACGCGGAAGGCCAAGAACTTATGCAGCAGTGCCGAATCACGAATGGGAATAATCTCACGAATGATAGAATTGCCTTTGCTGTGTCTTGCACTACACGTGGGGGCAAACCTATCTTGCCTGCTCGGCATCACTCGCCACTCATTACTGATCACTTGGCCTTCTGAACGGGCTTTATCTCTATCGTCTGCGTTGGGAAAGCAAATTCAATCCCTTCCTCCTCGAATCGCCGTTTGATCTCGAAGTTCATCTCCTCCATTGAGCGGAGGTAGACCTCGTAGTTCATCTCGTTACACCAGTGCTGCACGAGTATGTTGAGGGAGAACTCGCCGAACCGGTTGAAGTAGGCGCGCGACTGTGCGGTCGATGGATGCTTGGCCATGACGTCACGCAAGATAGAGACAGCACGCTCAAGCTTCTCTGTTGATGTGTCGTACACGAGACCAATGGTGAAGTTCGTCCGGCGTGTCGGGCGCACGGCTAGGTTGGTAATGTTGGCGGCAGCAACAGTTCTGTTCGGTATCACAACAAGCGTTCCGTCCCAAGTGCGCACGCGCGTGGACCGCAGCCCGATCGTCTCGATCGATCCCTCGTAACCCTCCAGGCTGACCGCGTCTCCTACCTTGAACGGGCGATCGATGTAGATCATCACCGCGCCGAAGATGTTGGCGATCATATCCTGCGCGGCGAAGGCAACAGCAACACCACCTACACCCAGACCCGCCAGCAGGCTGGATATGTTGTAGTTAAGAACGTTTTGGAGGAAGAGGAGGAGCCCGATTCCCCAGATAAATCCCTTGGCGACTTTTCCCCCTAGTGGGATGAGCTGATCGTCGAGGGGTGATGCCGTCTTCTTCGCGTGCACCTGAAGGAGGGCAACGGCAGCATCGACCGCTCTTGCTAGCAGGTAGATGACGAGGAGGGTGAAGATTGCCAGGAACAAGCGATCGATCACCAGCTTTATCGATACAGGTATACGAAACAGGTGAATGGAAGTCCATACAGCAAGAACGGGAAGGCCGCCGCGCAGGAAGCTGAGGACGGCCACAAGTGTTCCCTGTCTACGAGTCTTCTCTCCAGAACGTGCTTTTGTTCGCAGCCAGAGTGTCCTTACAAGGCGGTAGACGACAAACGAAGCGAGAAAGATGAGGATCACCGCTGCGTAACGCCAGACCTCATTTCCAAACAGTGAATAGTCAAGGAATCCTATGCCAGTCATCATGGTAACTAGGGTACACAAGATCAACGTCACTAACAAACTGAGGAAGCATCTACGTATTTTGTTTTGTTGTGCTGGAAGTGTAGAATAGAGGCTGTGGACATGGTGTTGGGTGGTCCAGCACCGCAACAGAGAAAAGGAGGCGTTCGTGAAGAAAGTATTGGTCCTATTGCTGGTTCTTGTGCTGGGGATTTCCCTTGCTGGACTGGCGAATGCGAAGAAGGTCGGTATCGTGCTCGACGTCGGTGGACGGGGAGACCTCTCGTTCAACGACATGGGATTCAAGGGAACGGATCAGGCAGCGAAGGACTTCGGTCTG
>JAGGSM010000255.1 GCA_021159105.1 Candidatus Bipolaricaulota bacterium | reverse complement strand
TATTGTTCTCGTTATCTATCACTGTTTCTAAAATATTCATTTCTTGCTGCTCCCCATTCACAATTCACGACTTACCATTCACCACTTCCCCATTACACTATCTTAGCTCTTCGCCTGGTACAAGTTTCCCACCGTGTCACCAAACGTGACAAGCTCCATCTTGATGAACTGCGCCGCGCTCCAACGATATGGATCAGCTTTACTGCGGAACTACCTCGAAATACTGTTTATTATCCTTACCAAAACGATAGACACGAAAATGAGAGTCAAACGTAAAAACGCTCTTAATCTTCTCACGCTCCATAACAGCAAAACTAGAAGCATCAACTAACGAGAAATCCTGATCGGAAAATTTATCGACAATCCCGCGGGCCTTATTTAGGTCTTGTGTAGTGACACTGATCATATCAACGATTCCCGAACGTAAGCCATCCCAGAAACTGATCGCTTTCTCTCTTCCAAGATGGTTTCCGATAAGGAACCAACACTCAAGCAGCACATAGTCAGTGGTCACCAAGCTCAGCTTGAGTAGCGATTCATAGGCGTTCTTAGCTCGGGGATGATTGCGGTCACTTTCGTCAGCCAGAGCATAGAAGGCAGAAGTATCAACAAAGACCCTAGTCACCTGATATCCCTTCTGCAATGTAACGATCGTGTTCTTCGGAGATGGAATTCTTACCGCTCTTACCTAGCGCGACTATGCTAAGAAAATCCCTGTGGGTGGGTTCTGTTCGCAGATGCTCCCAAGCCATCTGACGGAGGAGTTCAGCCAACGAGATTCCCTTAGCTTCTGCTTCCATCTTCAGCAATCGGTGTTGCTCTGGCTCCAGGTAGACCTGAGTTCGCTTAAAAGCCATGTGAGATCGCCTCCGATGACATCAACATTATAACAGTGACATTACTAGCCTGTCAACTCCCAAAACTGAGTAACCCTACCGCACCGTATCCCCACCGCTTGTCACCATTCGCCATTCGCGGCTTGTTACCCCACACTTACTCCATGTTCCTATCACTCATCACTCTTCACGCGTTATTCATTACCACTTCCCGGCCATTCCCGAAAAGTAGCCTGTCCCCTTTTTCTCCTTTTTCTCTCTAAGGCCCCTCATCAAGAACGGTAAGGCCCAATTGCTTGAAATCATCATCAAAGGTTAAACAGGGAATGAAGTTCAAGTATTCAGTAATAACAATGTAGGAAATAGCATCGCACAAAGAGATTTCCTTATCCCGACTGAATTTAAGAAAAGCATGAACCGCCTTCGCTCGAACCTCTGCGTCGAGGTAGAATATGTTGAGTTGTGGCAATACTCGATCGATGAAAGTAGTCGCTCCGCGGTAGCTATAGCGGTAGCGCAGGAGTGTTACCGTTTCAACGATAACTTCCCAGGTGGTAATTAGGGGAATTTGCCTGTCCTGTATGAATTGAGAGAGTTGGCTGGCAGCCGGATGATCTCTATCACGCTTATCCAGCACAGCGTAGAAAAAAGAAGTATCAGCAAAAAGGTGCTTGAATCCCTCCATTAGCGCCCTTTGCGGTAGAGGTAACGATCGTGTTCTCTAGCCACCGAATTACTATCTGCGACAGGGATCTCTGGCTCCCCCACGCCCTCGACAGCTTCCAGAAGAGCTTTACCGGGTTTAACTCGGAACTGCGCGGCTTCTGGAGCCCGCAGTTCACCCAGCACCATAGAGTTCACGGTGATCTCAAAGACAGTGTCGGGATTCCCTTGAAGTTGCTTGAGCAAACGTGACAGTTGCGTTCGAGCTTCGCTGACCGGGATCTTCTGACGCATTAGCTTACCTCCATTACGTACAAAGTAGCACGTTTTGTACGCAATGTCAAACTTGCTCCAAGGAGAAATCAGGCGCCGATTTACTGATCACTGCTCCTTGATGTTCCTTCGCGCGCTCCCGTTCCCCCTCTTCAATCCTTAACACATACCTCCTTGATCCGTAATCCTTCAATCCCTAATCCTGTCTTGTCTCGCTCCTCCCCGACCGCAGACTCCCGACTCTCGACTGGTTTTCCGTCACGCTTCACAGCTTCCCGACCTTGGACCGTAGACTTTGGACTCGCTCTTCCCATTCACGATTCACTATTCCACACATCGACTGTGATCTTGTAGCCTATGATCTCCTCTACTTCTTGGATTAACATGCGAAGCTGAGGAACAGAGTATTCAGGATTAGAGGGGATTGCCATGCGATGTTGTTTGTAAATCATAAACTGATGTCTAGTCCCAGAGAAAGGGCCATCAAAGCCAAGCTGTCGTAAGTGTCGAACGAAATCGCGTCGCTTACACGGTGTCCACCGACTCACGGACTGGCTCCTTATTTAGATCAATATGTCCAATTACTGGCAAAGCATGCCTCATCTTCAGACCCAGCAGGATCCAGTCTTCAAGCGTAGAACGCAAACTATCCTCACATTCACGTAATGTGGAACCGAATGCTACAGCCCCTTTGCAAGTGGGAATCCGGCCACTATATGTCCCATCCTCGAGTTTATCGTAGGTTGCCTGTGCCATCGCCTGTTCCACATACTCGCTCAAGATATATCGCATAGCCTTAGACACCTCCTATCCCCGTGCTTATGATACCTTTCCTCTTTTGTGGCAGCAAATCGAAAACCTTTCGCTGCGACCTGAGATGTTAACTGCTCGCCGCGATAGTGATATTATTCGTCACCATTCACTATCCCCTTTCGCGTTTCCATCTTGGTCCGCTTCGTCCTACTCCCCGATACTTGAACCCAAGCTTCATGAGCCCCCGCCCGTCCAGGGCATTCCGGCCGTCGAAGATAAGATGAGGTTCGCTCATCAGCTTTGCCACCTCTTCCCAAGGAAGGTCAATAATCTCCTGCCATTCTGTTACCAAAATCACAGCCTGCGTCCCCTTAATTGCTGCAAGCGCCGAGTCATACAAGACAACCTCTTCAGGCAGAAGTGGACGTGCAGTCTCCATTGCCTTAGGGTCGTAGGCCTGCACCTCTGCCCCCAGTTCCACCAACAGCCGCGCGATGTCAAGAGCTGGGGCTTCCCGGACATCGTCCGTGCTGGGTTTGAAGGCCAGGCCCAATAGGGCCACTCTGACATCTTTCAGGCTTGGGAAGACTTCTTGCAACGCCTGAATCGGAAGGAGCCGTTGGCGGTTGTTCACGTTGATCACCGCACGCAGGAGCTCACAGTTGTATCCCTTGACCGCGGAGAGGAACTCCAGCGCGCGGGTATCCTTAGGGAAGCACGAGCCACCATAC
>JAGGSM010000215.1 GCA_021159105.1 Candidatus Bipolaricaulota bacterium | reverse complement strand
TTCCTGGAGAATGCGTTTGAGCAGCTCGTCGCGGTTTCCCATCTTCACGCGGTAGAGTGTGAACTCCTGCCGCAGGCGGTGGATGAGCGGGTGATCGAGCTTGGCGTGGGTGGAGATGATGAACGGTGCGTCGCTTGCGACGACCCTCTCCACCGCCGGGATGAACTTCGGTGAGGTGATCTCCATCGGCCCGATCTCGTCGATCACCACGATCGATCCCGCAGACAGGGCGTTGTCGATCGCCGCAACGCCGATCTCCTCCAGATCGTGCAGGTTCACGCGGTAGCGGCCCATCCTCGGACCGTTGCGCTGATGGATGTGAGCGAGGGTCCCCTCTCTTTTCGTGGCGATATCAATCACCGAGAAGCCGACGCGGTGGTCGCACTTTCTGATCTCCCGCGTGATCATCCCCCCGGTAGGGAGGGATAACTCCGCTACGACCCGCTCGATAAGCGTCGTCTTTCCCACTCCGGGCCTTCCGGTGATCATGATACGTCTCTTGCTTGTCATAGCCTCTCATTCTATCCTATCTGTCATCAGAAGGACGAGGGAGGGCAAGGTGGGTAGGAAGAAGGGTCTCTTGAGGTCTCGCAACACGCATATCCGTGCAACGCTACTAGCGTTGTCCCTTCTGATAGTGACGAGCACATTCTCGCCATCCTGTCTTGCGGAAGGTAGCTCGCTACAACATCTCCTCGCAATGGGAGATGCCGCCTTTGCGGAGCGCTACTCTCCAGAGCAGATGAGCCAAGCCATCTCCTACTATGAGCAGGTCCTTCCTCTGTTAGCTCCGCAGTCCCAATCGTTCGTCCTCGATCGGCTGGCGCAGTGCTGCTACGAGCTCACCACCTTCAGCCGCGGAAACACTAAAGGGGACAGGGATCTGTTCGACAAGGGCCTGGCATACGGCATGCGCAGCCTGCGCCTCAATCCGGAGTTCTCCAGCTTGGAGAAGGATGATTTCAAAGCGGCGGTGCAAGAAGTGGGTGATCCAGCAACACTTCTGTGGACGGCGAACAACTGGGGCGCCCTGTTTGGCTACAACCCGCTTCAGGGGATGATCGATGTGGGCAAGGTGAAGGCTCTGTACGAGCGGGGGATAGTGCTCGACGAGGGATACTGGGGCGGGAGCTTTCACAACGCGCTCGGGGCGATGCTCATCACCCTCCCCCCTCTCCTGGGCGGGGATCCGGAGCGGGGCAGAGCACATCTGGAGCGAGCGATCGCCCTGGCGCCTGACTATCTGGAGAATCACGTTATCTACGCGCAGTACTGGGGGTTCACCTACGACACGTTCGGCAAGATGAGTGGGATAAGGGATCTATCGTTGATCGAAAGCGAGCTTCAGTACGTCCTCTCCGCTCCGATCGGGAGCTGGCCGTTCTGGAACCGCGAGGCAAAGAGGGAGGCAAAGGCTCTCCTGCAAGAGAGCAGGGAGGTGTCCGGGACATGAAGTATCTTAGGCACAGTCGAGCGATGGCGTTATCACTACTGGTCCTTGTCGTTCTGGCAACGCTCCTTGTGGATAGTGTCGTGGTCAGTGCAGATGAGAACATCTTCCTGCGCGGGGTCGATCGCCCGCTACTGAACATCGCCCACGCCGGCGCGGCCTCGATCGCACCGCAGAACACGATAATCGCGGGAGAGAAGGCGCTCACTGTGGGTGCGGATCTGTGGGGGATCGATACGCGCCTCACCAAGGACGGGGTGTTCATTCTGATGCACGATGCGACCCTGACCCGCACGACCAACGCAGCAGAGGTCTTCCCCGACCGCGGCCCGTGGGAGGTGAAGGACTTCACTCTCAAAGAGATCGAGCGACTCGATGCTGGAGGCTGGTTTCTGAGGGACGACCCGTTCGGCCAGATCGCGGCTGGGAGCGTCCCAGCGGAGGATCAGCGGGCCTACGTTGGGGTGAAGGTCCCCACCCTGCGCGAGGCGCTCCTGTTCACGAGAGAGCACAACTGGCGGATGGACATCGAAGTAAAAGCGATGGATTACGTCACTGCTGCGGAAATTGCAGACAAACTTGTCGCGCTGATCCACGCAACCGGTATGGAGGATCGGGTGATGGTCTCCTCCTTCGATACCAAGATCCTGCGCGCGGTGAAGGAGATCGATTCAAAGGTCCCGACTGCCGCCCTCGTGATCCTTCCACCGCTCGATGCAGCCAGCTTCCTTGCGGATCTGGGGGCGGATGGGTACGAGCCGAGCCCGATCGCGTTCAGCTCGCACCTCGCACAGGACCTGGTGGCGCAGGGCTACGGTGTGTACGTGTGGACGTACAACGATCAGGAGAAACTGCGCAGCCTAGCACAGGACCCTGGTGTAACCGGGATCTACACCGACTTTCCGCAGAGATTGCATTCGATCCTAGTCGAGCTTCATGACGGTGAGCAGGACAGATGAGAGGAGCGATGCGCAGTGGGGTCCTCTCCTGTCTGATCACGGTTCTCCTCTTGCTTGGCGTGCAGGTGTACGGCGCGGGGATCGCTCCTGTCTGCTTCGACTCTGGGACGCGGGTTGTGCAGGAGGTCGCTGGGGCGCTGAGTGGCCAAGGAAGGAGCGTCCTAAATTGCTATCCGCAGGGAAGCGAGCTCTTCCTCGGGTTGCTCAGTCTGTTGCCGGAGGATCTGAGGATCGCGGGGATCGAGTGGGGGATGTCGGTATCGCTTGGGGAACCGCCGCACGCGCTTGACTCTTTCGATCCAGAGGAGCTCCCCTCCTGGTGCACAGCGCAGTATCCGGACGACGAGTACAAAGCAGTTGTTATTGGGAGCCCGAACGGCGGGGTCGCCCACCTCGCATCTCTACTTCACGCTCCGTTTCTCAGCTCAGCGTTCGGGCTTGCCATCAGGCACCGATCGATCGACCCGGATGATCTCGACTCCTACGCCGAAATAGGGGATCGCTACGCCGCGGATATCCTGAAACGGGCTGAGCCAGGCTCGATCGAGGTGATCGATCACTACGATCCTGTTCACGACCGATCGCTGGTGAAGTACGTCAACTTCCTCCGCGTCAAGCTCCTCTCCCTTCCGCAAAGATACCGTGAGTTCATCCGCAACAACCTCGCCAAGGGAGGAAAGCTTATACTCGTCGATTGCACGTACCCCTGGCTGCAGTTGCGGGTTGGAAGTGGTTCGTACTTCCAGATCGGTGGGCTAGGCGCGCTGAGCCCGGAGGATTACCTGAAGAAGTGGGGGCGCGACCTGCCACTTGAGACGCGGCGAGAATCAGAATGGGGTTGCCCGCCGGAGTTTGCCGC
>JAGGSM010000232.1 GCA_021159105.1 Candidatus Bipolaricaulota bacterium | reverse complement strand
GTCAAAATTCTGAGCTTGAAGCTATATCTGAAATTCTTTCTATTTTAGCTGGAGAAGATTCTGCAAGTTCAGCTATATTGTATTCCATTGGTCTTGTTTCCAAGAAGAAGATAACTGCAGATAGCGTATATGACAAATTACGTAAAATACTTTCTGATGTTGTTAAATTTTTTAATGCTAAATCCTCTGATATTAAAAAAATTGGTGAAGGTGAAATAGATGTAGATGTTCTTGGTTCTGTAATGAATACAATGATTCAACGTGGTGCAAAACACGATAGTGATTATAAGAAAGCTAAAGAAGAAGCTAAGAAGAATGGAGGAATAAAAAACCTTACTTCAAACAATACTCCTGAGATGGCTGCATTCATGAAGAAAATGGAATACAAACCATATGTTCCATTGGATGATTCTAATGAGTTTACACCTATCTTTGAGGCATTTGAAGAGATAAATAATTATGCATCTTCTGCTATAGCAAACATGATAATGACTCCAGAAAATAAATTTATTTTTGGTGAACAGTTTGAAGCTGTAGATAAGCATCTTACTGAAAACTTTCCAATATATGCAAGTTCCAGAAGCAAGCTTACTGACTACTGGGGACAATCAGCATTTATGCAAGAAATGAAAGGGTATATGAATGCTAATAGATTTGGTAACAGATTAACGGTTGAAAGGTTAATGGCTCTTAGCGATGAAGCTACGCAGCAAAGAGGATCTATTGACAATGGTCTTATTGCACACATGAATGGTCTTATGTCTGGATTTACTCCAAAAGAACATGTTCTTGTGTATGAAATGTTTGCTGAAACACCTGCCTTTCATCTTATGGATGAAGATGGTACTCTTCGTAAACTCATAGAAGGGACTATCACTATTGATAGTGTTATTGACGACACAACAAACAATCTTGATGCGAATCAAATGAAGATTGTTGAAAACATGGTTGCTATATTATCAGGTACAGAAGGACATATTTCTACCGAGTATGATGCATACAACCTTGATACTGCAGGATTAAGTGAAACAGATAAGGTTAATGTTGGAAAAGCTGTTGCAGCCGTAATGATCAAGAACAACAAGAACCATCAAGCAGGATTCGATTTAATGAAGAAGAATGCAAATGTATATAACTTAATATATGATGCTTCTAATGGATTGAAAGAAATCTTTAACAGAGTCTATGATAAAAATGGTGACAGTAAGAGATTTAGAGAAAATCTTATTGTTGATGTATTTGAAGAAGAATTTGATCTTGAAGCAATAACCAATGAAGAGTTTAGAAACAACATCTTTAATGAAGATAGTGGTTGGGTGGTTCTGAGAAAACCAACCAGTCGTACATATGGTATTGTATATAGAAAGTCAAAAGATGAGACCTGGCAAGATGGAGCCACTACATCAGTAAGTTATAAAAATACAGATGTTATTGTTCCAGCACATAAGCAAAAAACAAATATGCAAAATATTATATCTACGGATATAGGACGAAGAAACAAAAGACATAAGTTGGTTCTGACAAAAGCAGAAAAAGAATCTCTTGGACTTAGAAAAAACATTGCTGATGCAATTTATAGATCTCATTCAAGAATGGTTGAAATAGAAGAAACTCAAACAGGTAGAGATTTACTTCTTACTGCAGAGTTTACGAAAAAAATAGGTGGAATTGATGCATTAAAGCAGTATGATAGAATTCTTGGTGATATGGATCCAAGTGAGAGAAAATGGATGCTTGGCTTTAGAGATTCAAAGGGGAATCCTTTAATATCAATGGATAAAATTACAGCTAAACATACTTCTGGTCCTAAGAAAAATCAATATGTTTATGCGAACATAATGAAGTATTACAAAGTTCCGGAAAGAGCTTCTTCTGTTGGTGGATTCAGACATAACTTTGATCTTGTTAGAATAGATGCTGCACCTTGGTTAATGGGATACAAGGATCCAATTATATTTGAGAACTATCCTCCTGCAAGAAAAGCTGCTTATGTTATTCGACAATTAGTTAAGAATACAAAAATAGTATGGACTGCTCTTTCTCCTACAAAAATCTTTAATGATAACGTATCCAATGGTTTGATACTTGCAGGATATGATGTTCCTCCTATGAAGATTGCTAAATATGGAAAACAAATATGGAAAGAAATAGGAGAATTTGAAAAGCTCAGAATGGAACAAGTCAAAGCCAAAGTTCATGGTGACAAGGTTGCTGAAGTTAGAATAAATAAAGCTATCTTGAACCATCCAATGAACATGATGCTGAAGAATGGTATGCTTCAATCTATAAACATTGAGCTTTATCAGAGAGATTCATCTGTTGTTACCGGTCTTCAGAAAGATATAGAAGCTTTATTGAATAAATGGATCTTACTTCCTGATGGCAAAAGGAGTTCAGTATTTACAGCGATAGAAGCACTTCAGAATTTTAGTGGATATGGTATTGATAGCATACTTGAGTTTGCTGGAGAGAAGACTCAGAATGTTGATGCTCTTGAGTCTTTGGGTAAACAGCTTGAAGCTGCAGGAAATAAAATAGGCAACTTGAAGAAAGAAGTTGCCAATGGGAATGACGCGGCAATGGCACAATTTGTGTCTGAATTTTTGATGACTCCTACATCTGAAGCAGTACAGCTTGGTTCTATGCTTGTACAAAGAGCAGATATAGTGGCAAGAGGCATTCTTATTCGACACTTAATAGATTCTGGTGTATCTGAAGAGGAAGCTCTTATAGTAGCAACTGATGCGTTTATCAACTATAAACAAAATATGCCAAAAGGATTAAAGCTTGTTTCTGATTACGGTATTCTTTTATTCCCGTCTTTTTGGATGAGAGCTCACAAAGTACAATTAGCATTGATCAAGAAGAATCCAGCAACTGTTATTGCTGGAGGAGCTATAGCAAGCATCTTGGATGTACATGTTGTTTCTACTATATTTGATGCCAATATTTTAAACAAAGTAGACACTGGCATATTCCATACGCCACCTATATTTGGTTGGTTCCAATAATATCAAGCGAGTCAATCACAATGATTGACTCTATCATATTATTCTTCTTCTTCTCTAATTGATACAAATATCATAAATATTGCAAAAACAATAAGTAGTATTGGTACAACTAAGAATCCGAAACTAACTGCTGCTGTAACAACAGATATAGATACAAAAACTATTGCAATTGCATAAAACAAGTCAATAAGGTCTTTCACCTTTTATCGTTTGTCAAGCTCTATAAGACTTCTACGAAGTTCTGGTGTAGCATTCTTGATTTCTCCAAGTGCTT
>JAGGSM010000145.1 GCA_021159105.1 Candidatus Bipolaricaulota bacterium | reverse complement strand
CTCGGTGACCGCACCGAGAGCAGCGGTACCGACGTGAGCAAGGGCCCATCCCGAGCCGATCGTACTCCCAAGGGTGGCCATCGCTACACCGAGCAGTCCAAGGCCCGTCCCCACAGTCGTTCCGCTGGAAGTTGCTGCAGCCGTCGTTGTAGCGGCCTGTGCTGCCGCCCACGGATGGTAGGAGACCAGCGCGAACGCGAACAGCGCCAAACCAGCGAGGAACATCGCTCCGTTAAAACCCAACAGTCCGTAAATGATCTTGCGCACATCTACCTCCTATTACTCTCCAATCTGTATGCAAACGGCACAAACGCCGTCCCTTCTTCGTCGAAAAACTTGGAAAAGAACTCGTAGAATTCAAGACGAAGCGTCTGAATCCCAACGATTCCACCCTCCAGAACTAGAATCAACAGATTTCCTCCGGCGACGGTGATGATGTACAGTATCCCACCCCCGCCGACCATGCTCTCAAGCATCCTGCCCAACTGAAATATCGCCAGTGATAGAGCGACGTGGTTTAGAGCAAACGCCGCCACACGCACAAACGAGATCGAGTTGCTCAAGTAGACAAGCAGCCCCTCGAACAGGTCCACACCAGCGACGATCAGTCCGGTGAACCCACTCTCTTCCTCCTCCTCGTCTCCCTTTCGCCAGCGGCGGGTGATCATCTTGACGATGGGCATCAGCAGGAGCGGGAGGAACATCATCACGAACACAACGAGGATGTTCAGCGAGCCTCCCTTCATGAGCATCATCACCATGCCGATCGCTCCGAGGTAGAACCACAGCCCGAGCAGACCGAACCGCTCGTAGGAGAGATCGAGGTACCGGTGTTGGACCAGCTTCACCGCGATGTTGACCAGTATTCCAACAACGATCACACCCGCCCCGAGGATGATCGCGTAGAGCAGGAGGCGGTTGATATCATCCATCGGTCGGAACCAAATTGCGGGAAGGATGTTCTCGTATCCGAAGACGCTCCCATAGAGCGCTCCGAAGACCATCGACGCCGTCCCCACACCAATGAGAATAGTCCCCGTATTCCTGAATCCTGAACGCAGGCGTGGCCAGAGGCGAAGGAGGAGTCCTGAGAGGAGGAGTATCCCGCCGTGGCCGACGTCACCGAACATCATCCCAAACATGATCACAAAGAGACCGGTGAAGATGATCGTCGGATCGAAACCGCCATAGATTGGGGTGCCGTACACGCGCACGAGTGACTCAAAGGCGCGGAAGAAGGGGGGATTCCTCAGCTTCCCCGGTATGAGTAGGCCGAGGTCATCGCGGGAACTGGTGTAGGGGAGATCCTTCGCTTCCAGGACCCACGTAGCATGTTCGGAGACGATCCTCTCCAGTGTCTCGATCTCTCTCTTCGGGACCCACCCGATGGCGATTGATACTTTCTCTGTCTGTCCAGCGTGCTTGCAGGCGGCGATGGTTGCGGCATTTATCACGAGGAAATCGGATAGCTCAGCACGCCTCTTCTTCCGCCACGACTCAAGTTTCTCTGCCCTCTCTTCGACTGCACGCAGCTTCTTGCTCAGTTCATCTTCTCTTCGGGAGATCTCACGCAGCGCATCCTGCGGGGCGCCGTGCAGCCCCTTCGGGATCTCTATCTGCCTGAAGAGCGCTGCCTCCAGAATCTTCGTAAATTCCGGAAGCTGCTCCGGCAGGCAGACCACAAACAGCTGTAAGCGATGACGATCTTTCCCGTAGGGAATGAGTGCGTGTGGAATACGCTTCAGGCTCCGCTCCAGCGAATCCAGATTGACCAGAGGTAGTGTCCCCGTCATCACGCAGAAGCGCTTCAGCTCCTGAAGGGAACCTATATCGACCTTCAACGGACCGAGCATCTCCACGTGTGAGCGCTGCAGCCTAACGTGATCAATCTCGCGGTGAAGACTCCTCTCTTCCTCACGTAATGATCGCTGCTGTTCGCGCTTCTGCGCCATCTCTTCGCTTAACTCGTCCAGTTTCTTCTGCAACGCTTCTGGATCGAGCGGCGAGATATCGCTTGAGACCGGTCCAGCAAGATCGACGCCGAGGAATGACGCCGTCTCCCGCAGCGTAGACTCGATTGCGGAGAGATCGATGAACGACAGGTACTTGGAGAGCTTCGGTACCTGGCTTGCCACACCAGGCTGCATCCGGCCAAACCGTCCCAGCCTCTCCCACAATAGAGTCTCATCCTCGCGGGGAAGGAAGATGCTCACCCGCTCCATCTTCTCGGTTATCAACATGTCAGTTTCGCACCTTTGCCCTTTCTATGGCCTCGATCAGCCAGGAGAGCTCGATCTCTTTTAGGTATACATACCCGATCACGCTTCCGATCCCGGGATCAGAGATGATGAAACTGCGGCGCACTAGCCCGACGAGCTGGCGATCGAAGAGCAGGTCTGAAAGTCCCACATCGAATTCCTGAGCTTTCTCCCATTCTTCCCTGAGTTCTCCTGAGAAGAAGCGTGCCATCCGGCGCCATCCCTCACCCTCTTCGATAATTGTCCGCAGCTCGTCCTGTGGTATGAGCGGGCGGAAGTCGGGGAGGAAGTTGATCATTTCGGGGAATGAATAGCCGTATTCCCTCAGCCTGAATGCCCAGGAGAGGATCTCCCGCAAGAGGCGGTTTTGCAGTGTACGCTTTGTACCCACTCCAGCAGCCTTGTAGCGTCCGATCAGGTCTTCCAAGTACACATTATCGAGGGCCACTTCGTAGTTGAACGTGCTCACCACATCGCCCACTTGCCTGTGCACCGCCTGAAGCTTTGTGCGGTAGCGAGGCCAAGGGATCTCTTGCAGCAGGGCCTCCAGCCCACCGGTGCTGAGCCACTTCTTGTAGTCCACTCTCTCCCAAGGAAGATGAAAGATCTTCTCCACGGCCTGTTCGGCCGGAAGGTGATAGACCTGCGCGCGGATGATCGTCTTCAGGTTCTCCACGCGATAGCGCGCCAGAACGTCCACAAGGAGGGCACGATCGTCCCCCTGCAGGGAGAAGAACAGGTTCTCGATGTCGAGAAAGAGTCCCCGCCGCAGGTTATCGGATGATCCAGTCTGAGCCCCCTCTCCAAGGGCAGGGCCGTAGTTTGTGTTGTGCAGCCGCTGGATGATCGCTTCCATCCCAGCGCTCTCAAGTGCCTGAATGTCATCACGCGCGAGCATACTCGCGAGCTTGCCGTGGATCTTGGTTACAAGAAAGTCATATTCAGACATATCAATCTCCCGAACGCGTGATGACTTCGTCAAGCACGCGCAGCGCTTCCTCCATTACCAGCTCTTCTTTCTCATGGAAACGCTTCTCGATTTCGC
>JAGGSM010000263.1 GCA_021159105.1 Candidatus Bipolaricaulota bacterium | reverse complement strand
AACGAGCTTCAGTACTGCTACACCACCTCGTGGGGGGTGAGCACGCGCATGGTCGGAGGGATCGTTATGGCCCACGGAGACGACAAGGGGCTAAGGCTACCGCCACGCCTCGCCCCGATCCAGGTGGTGATCGTCCCCATCTGGCGAAGCGATGACCAGAAGGACGCTGTCATGGAGGCGATCGATAGTGTACAGCGCGAACTTGTCGATGCTGGCGTGCGCGTGCACATAGATAGTCGTGAAGGCTTGACCCCTGGCTTCAAGTTCAACGACTGGGAGATGCGCGGCGTGCCCGTGCGGATGGAGATCGGCCCTCGCGATGTGCAGTCTGGGACAGCGGTCCTTGCCAGACGCGATATCTTGGGAAAAGAGGGAAAGAAATCTGTCTCTCAGGATGGAATTGCAAGTACGATCAACGAACTTCTCGTTGAGATTCAGAGCAACATGCTCGCGCAAGCGACCGAGTTTCGCGACGCGCACCTGCATCGAGCGAAGACCTACGATGAACTAAAGGATATCGTCGCTGATGGGTGGGCCCTGATCCCTCACTGCGGGAGCGCCGAGTGCGAGGCGAGGATCAAGGAGGAGACGAAGGCATCATCGCGTTGCTTCCCTCTTGAAGAGAACAAGGACTTCGATCCTAACGGCGCAGTCTGTCCCGTCTGCGGCAAACCAGCCGTTGGCCTGGCTTACTTTGCGCGTGCGTACTAGGAAGTGAAGAAACGTGATAGACATGCATGATCTTGAGGAACGATTCCTGCGCTACGTTAGAATCGACACGCAGAGCGACGAGGAATCGAAGAGTGCCCCTAGCACGGCTAAGCAGCTCGACTTGCAGCGTGTCTTGGCCGATGAGCTTAAAACACTCGGCGCGCAGGACGTGCGCATCACCGACTACGGATGTTTGCTAGCCACTATCCCGGCGCGCAACGCTCCTGCAGATACCCCCACGGTAGCGTTCATCGCGCATGTGGACACAGCGCCCGCGTTCAGCGGCACGGGAGTGGTGCCGATCGTGCATCGTAGCTACGACGGATCCACGATCGTCCTTCCCGATGATCCGACAAGAATCTTAGACGAGGAGACGGCGCCAGGCCTGTCACAGAAGCGCGGTGAGGATATCGTCACCGCCAGCGGCACGACCCTACTTGGCGCAGACGATAAGGCGGGCGTGGCGGAGATCATGGAGCTTGCCTCCTACCTCCTTTCACATCAGGAGATCGCGCATGGCAAGATTCGCGTTTGCTTTACCCCGGATGAAGAGGTCGGGCGCGGGGTGGATAACCTGACGCTCGATGACTTGGGGGCCGATATCGCCTACACCCTCGACGGCGGAGGCCTGGGTGAGGTTACATACGAGAGCTTCTCCGCCGATCATGCAATCGTGAAGATCACGGGCGTATCGATCCATCCAGGATCAGCTATAGGGAAAATGGTGAACGCGCTGCAACTGGCGGCGCGCCTCGTCGACTCCCTACCGCAGTACACGCGCACCCCGGAGACAACATCGGGCCGCGATGGGTTCATCCACCTGTACAAAATGACTGGAACATCTGCGCAGGCAGAATTGCACTTCATACTGCGCGACTTCGAGCTTGAGGGATTGGGGGCGCACGGAGACCTCCTGCGCCAGGCGTGTGAGCTGATCGAGGCGAGCGACCTGCGCGCGCAGGTTGAATGTGAGATCACCCCGCAGTATCGCAACATGCGCTACTGGCTGGAGAAGGACATGCGTCCGGTCGATCTCGCGATCGAGGCGGTCAGACGTGCTGGAATCGAGCCAGTGATCACCCCGATCCGTGGCGGGACCGACGGCGCGCGCTTGACCGAGATGGGCCTTCCCACGCCGAACCTGTTTGCTGGGATGTACAACGTGCACGGTCCTCTCGAATGGGCAAGCCTGCAGGACATGGAGAAGGCTGTCGAGACCTGCCTGAATCTTGTGGATCTGTGGGCACAGGAGAAGAAGACCGAAAGATAGAAGGTTGTTGATTAGCTCAATCAGCTAAGGGAGGCTAAGAAGCGATGGATACTCGGATCGACAAACTCGCTGATGTTCTCGTCAACTACTCGGTCGCGGTCAAACCGAAGGACAAGGTGCTGATTCAGGGAGGAGCGGTCGCCGAGCCCCTATTGAAGGCGATCCTCATCAAGGTGATCCAGGCGGGGGGCTTCCCCCTTACCCTGGTTTCCCTCCCCGGAGCGGATGAGATCCTCTACTCCTACGGTTCTGATGAGCAGCTCTCACACATCCCCGAGCCGATGAAGCTCGTCATGGAGACCTACGATGCCAGCATCTCCCTGATGAGCACGCTCAACACGAAGGGCCTGTCGAACATCCCGCCCGAGAAGATGGTCATCAGCAGCCGGGCGCGCAAGGAGATCATGGCCAAGGTGATGCAGCGTGCTTCAACAGGTGAGTTCAGGTGGGTGGGAAGCCTCTACCCGACGAACGCCTACGCTCAGGATGCGGAGATGAGCCTGTCTGAGTACGAGAACTTCATGTTCAACGCCTGCCTCCCCGACATCGATGACCCGGTCGGCCACTGGAAGAGATTCTCCGAGTGGCAGCAGAAGATCGTCGATCTGTTTGCTGGTAAGGAGAAGGTTCATGTCATCGGCCCCGACATCGATCTCAAGCTGAGCATCGCCGGCCGCAGGTTCATCAACTGTGACGGTAAGAACAACATGCCCGACGGCGAAGTATTCACCGGGCCGGTGGAAGACAGCGTGGAGGGGCACGTGCGTTTTTCCTACCCAACGACCTTTCAAGGACGACGCGTCGATGGTGTGCACCTGTGGTTTGAGAAGGGAAGAGTGGTGCGCGCAACAGCGGACAAGAACGAGGAGTTCCTGCTCGGCACGATCGACACGGATGAGGGATCGCGCTACGTCGGCGAGTTCGCCATCGGAACCAACAGCGGGATCACGCGCGCTACTGGGAACACACTGTTCGACGAGAAGATCGGTGGCAGCTTCCACATGGCACTCGGCGCTGGATACCCCGAGAGCGGGAGCGTGAACAAGTCATCGATCCACTGGGACATGGTCTGCGACCTCAAGAACGGTGGCGAGATCCGTGTCGACGATGAGCTCGTCTACAAAGACGGAGAGTTTGTCGTCGATCTCTGATGACAATAAGAAATCGCACTGGAACGGGATAGGCAATAGTTACCAGGACGAACCCTAGTAGATCGTGCGGGATGGCGGAAGAGTGCCTATCACTACTTGATAAATACACGTATAGGTGTAATATTTTATCGCGAAGAGACGTGACCTCGAGAAGAAGCTTCGTGATCTAGGATGGGTGCTAACGCAGCATGGAAAGCGGCATGACATCTGGTCAGATGGAGAGCGCGAAATCGCCGTGCCGAGACACACCGA
>JAGGSM010000220.1 GCA_021159105.1 Candidatus Bipolaricaulota bacterium | reverse complement strand
AACAAACGCGGGCGTTAAGACCGAACCGTGCGTGGTCACGAGTGTCCCCGTGCGGGCGTGCAAATCCTTATGTTGATGGTCTATTCGGAACATATCGTGTATAAGCGAGACACGCTGCACCTCGCTGACTCCTTTGCTAGAAGGCTTGATTCATGGTACTGGAAAGCAACGCGGGGATAAAGAGACCCGTCCTTCAGGAATGGAAGCTGGTGCACCCCCTTCAAATCCTGCTAACTGTGCAGGAATTCAGAGCATCCTGCAACGTATAGGGACTGCCTTATCGCCCCAGAGAACTCAAAGGGAGAGCTAGCCTCAAAGCTGGGTCACCGTGAAGCCTTGCGGTACGGAGTAGTCCCCCTCCCATACCACACGGCGGAAGTCATCGGGATCGGTGTTACCTTCCGTGTTGAGCAGCAATACCTGCGAATCCGGGCCTAGTTCCAGACGCTCTCGCAGCTGCGCCAGCTCGCGACGCTGCATTATGAACGACAGCGCTCCCAGTGTAACCGCTCCGGACTCGCCGGATACGATGAACGGATCTCCGGCAAGCGGCACCGCGTACATCCGCATCCCGCGCGCCGCGACGAAGTCTGGACAGGAGATGGCGACATGTGCGCAGTCCCACAGCACGTTCCATGCGATCGGGTTTGGCCGTCCGCATGAGAGCCCGGCCATGATCGTCTTCAGGTCGCCTTCGATCTTGTACGGCTTTCCGTCTCCTATTCTCATCGATTCGAAAAGACACGCAGCATTGGTCGGCTCGACCGTGGCAAAGAGCGGCGATTCCGTCCCGAACAACCGCCGATAGAAGGCCACTCCAGAGGCGGCGAGCGCTCCCACTCCCGCTTGCAGGAAGACATGCGTCGGTTTGATGATCCCTTGCGCAGCCAGTTGCTCCTGCGCCTCCGAGTACATGGTCGTGTAGCCCTGCATCACCCACACTGGTATGTCTTCGTATCCCTGCCAGGCGGTGTCGGAGATCACCTGCCAGCCGTGTTCTGCGGCATCTTCCGTAAGTTTCTCCACTGTTTCGTCGTAATTAGCGTCGATCACGCGCACTTCCGCTCCGTATCCCCTGATCGCTTCTACCCGCGCTGGTGCTGTCCCACGCGGTACGTAGATGACGGAGCGATGGCCAAGCTTGCTCGCCGCCCATGCCACTCCGCGTCCGTGATTACCGTCGGTCGCTGCGGCAAAGGTGATCGTCCCCAGCTTCTTACGCATCTCAGGCGAGCCCAATTCGGCCAGTGAAAGAGGTGTGTCTAGTAGCCCCAGCTTCTGCCGCAGGACGTTGTAGATGGCAAATGATCCGCCCAACACCTTGAACGAATTAAGCTCCAGCCTCTGCGATTCGTCCTTTACCCAGATACCACCGACACCGAGCATCGAGGCAAGGCGATCTAACCCCTTGAGCGGGCTGATGCGGTAGCCCGGAATTTGGGCATGAAATTTCCGTGTCTCTTGAACCACACCCTCCGGGAGGACCCTGTCCACCGCATCGCTGTGGGTACAGCTCCAGGCACGTTTGTTGAGGACCCAGTTTATCGACTCCATTCGGTTCATCTCCTGGATGTTCTACGATTGTGTTATCGCTCTCACGCGATCGGGTGACAACGGGTAGGTATTGACATTGACTTTGAGTGCGTGCGCGATGGCGCGGGAGACTGCCGTATGCGAGGCCATCAGCGGGACCTCTCCCAGCCCCTTTGCCCCGTACGGGCCGTAAGGGAAGACGGCTTCGACAAAGTCGACCTGAGTATTCGGAGCGACATCGCGGATCGTGGGGATGCGGTAGGTGGTGAACCCGCTCGTCAGGAGCTTTCCATCCTTCTGCGGGATCTCCTCCATGAGCGCGAAGCCGAGGCCCTGCGCTATTCCACCCTCCACTTGACCGGTGGCGAGCTGGCGGTTGACGATCTTTCCTGAGTCGTGTACAGCGACGAATTCCTCGACTGACACCTCACCGGTCGCCATGTCAATCTCCACCTCGGCGATGTGCGTTGCGTAGGCGTAGACCATGTACGCGTTTCCCAGGCCGGTCTCTGCGTCCCAATCGACGGGGGCAGCCTTGCCCCAGCCTTCCACCGCCGGGTCGAGGTTGTTAAGCCAGAACGTTTCTGCTATCTTGGTCATCTTGCTTGGAATATCCTGCTTGGAAATTCCCAGATCAGCAGCAACAGCGTCGATCCGTTCGCGCAGTTTCCTCGCCGCATCGACCACAGCCAGCCCGCTCATCATCGTCCCGCGCGAGGCGACGGTCGGCCCGGAGTCGGGGACGCGCGATGAGTCGACCTGCGCCATGTGGATCCGCTTCACCGGCACCTGCAGCGCCTCGGAGGCGATCTGAGTTAACGCGGTGATCAGCCCCTGCCCCATCTCCACTGTCCCTACGGAGAAGGCGATCGAGCCATCCGCCTCCAGCTTCATGTACGCCCCCGCCTTATCAAGGAACGGGGCCTTGCCTCCGAGGCCGACGCCGTAGGTGATGGTGGAGATCCCGATCCCGCGCTTGCGATCAACCGATCTCTTGTTGAATTCATCGATCGCGGCAAGGCGCTCTTCCCAATGCGCCATCTCTCCTGCCTTGTCTATGGTATCCAGGATCCCTACACTGTCTTTCAGCACCTGGTTAGTGCTTGTCCTATCCCCCACTCGCAACACGTTTCTGCGGCGGATCTCCAAGCGATCGATCCCTAACTTATCGGCGATCTTGTCCATCTGCGACTCGTGGGCGAAGATCACCTGGGGGCTTCCAAATCCGCGGAATGCGCCGCAGGGGACGGTGTTTGTCGCGACGGAATAAGCATCGACCTTAACGTTCGGGATGCGGTACGGGCCGGCTGCGTGCACCAGGCCGCGCCAGAGGACGGCCGACGACAGGGTCTGGTACGCGCCCGCGTTGTACACGAACTCGACCTCGATCGCGGTGATCGTGCCGTCCTTTTTCGCTCCGCTCTTGTAACGGACCACTGAAGGGTGGCGCTTGCTAGAGGTCAAGATATCCTCGCTGCGATCGTAGATCAGCTTGACCGGCTTACGCGCCTTCCACGCCATCAGCGCGGCGAGCGACGAGACGAGCGAGGGCACGTCTTCCTTCCCACCGAACGCGCCTCCGGTCGTCGTCTGCACAACGCGTACCTTGGACAGGGGAAGCCCGAGGACACGTGCGACTGCCCCTTGCACGTAGAACGGGCACTGCATCGATCCGTAAATGGTCATCGACCCGTTCTCATCGGGGACGGCGATCGCCCCCTGCGTTTCCAGATAGGCGTGCTCCTGATAACCGGTGCGATACTCGTCTTCAACGATCACGTCCGCCTGAGCGAAGCCCTGTTCCACGTCTCCCTTACGCAGGCGCATGTGGTTGAATACGTTCACCCCCTCTTCTACAACCTCTGGAACAG
>JAGGSM010000014.1 GCA_021159105.1 Candidatus Bipolaricaulota bacterium | reverse complement strand
CCGGTAAATCTAAGAAGTCATTTTGCCCTAACTGATACTCAATTACATATCCAATCTCACCTTTGCTTTTGATGAAGAAAGTGACAATATTACCGGACTGAGCCTAGTCAATTCAAAGGACTATTCATGCCCCTTCCTTCTTGGGTTATCCGGGATTGAAAATCCCGGCTCTATTTGCAACATAGTGAAATGCTAGATGTTTGGCAGTCGCTTTGATTCTGTTGTTGTCTGAGCGAACAACCCAAAACTAAAACCATTGGGCGATTGTATTCCTAAATGGGGAGGGAAGGCAGCTTACAACACATTCAGATAAATATTTCGTACTTCCTCTGGCTGCACACACAGGTAATCCAGGGTTTGCCGCTGACTACTGTGGTTGAAACACACCATCAGTTCAGGCAGGCCCATACCAAAACTCACTCTCTGATGATATCCCCAAGTCTTACGCAGACTATGAGAACCGTAATTGCCCGGGAGATTGATTGCCTGGCACCAGGTTTTTACCATCCTGGATAGCGTAGGAACGGTGAGGGGATTCCCGCGCAGCCCCAGAAACAGATAGCTTTCGTCGTCCGGATTGGACATTGAGGCCAGGAGGTTGTTGATTGCTTTCCTGACCGCATCGTTCAGCGTGATCCGCCGGATCTTGCCGGTTTTTTTCTCTTTCAGGACCAGCTCATCCTTTCCCCATACGTCACAGACACGGAGGTTCAGGATATCGGAAGCCCGCAGATTGGTATTGATCCCCAGGACGAAAATACAGTAATCCCGGGGATTGCCAGCAAGCATCCTCTTGATGGCTTTGATGTCCTTGACATTGCGGATCGGCTCAACGGTAATTGACGATCCCTTTGCTGGATGGTTCCAGTTTTCTCCTTTTTTCATGGATTTTCACCTCTGTTCAGGGAACAACCCAGGCATCCACCGTGAGGCCAGTTTAGCAGAAAAAACAAGATACAGTGGTGAACGTGAGCTTTCGGATGTAAGTACACCGGCTTTGACCAGGGCGGATGTTATTCGTCGAGCATGGCGGTCGGTGCAACCCAAGAAATCCGCAACCTCACCTCGATGTAGTTTACCGCGATATAAAATTACTTCCATGATCCTATCTGAGTTAGATGGTAACGTTCCGGCACGAATCTCCTCGTTGACCCAGATCAGAACACGATCCCGCATACGATCCGGCTGGATTAGGCTTTCCATGAACTTAACCTGGTCGATACAGGTTTCAAAAAAATATTTGGTGAACTCGGCAAGAGCTTCTTCACTTAGACTTCCTCGACCATCAAGATCATTCCTTCTAGGCAGATCGCAGTTTGCCAAATGGGACTTGTATTCTGCCACAGTCCGTGCAAGACCACGCGCAATCGACCAGATCCCACCGGTGTCTAAAATGTCGAGCAGCATGGCATGAGACATCAGGCGAGCAACCCGACCATTACCGTCCATAAAAGGGTGAATCCAAACCAGACGATGATGAGCTGCTGCCGTAGCCAGGATAGCTTCGGTTTTGCCAAGTCCGGTATAAGCCTGCTCAAATCTGGCCATAAATCGAGAAACTGCGTCAGGACTTACAGCTATATGCTGTCCCACTTGGACATTCTTTTCTCTCAGCTTACCTGGAATAACCCTGGATCGCTCGCCGGTATCCGGGTTTTCGACGTACAGTAATTCCCCGGGAAGTAATTCGCAAAACCGGCGATGGATTTCGCATATCCCTTCCATTGTCGTGGTACGACCGGACAGGTTGCCCTCGTCGATCCATTGTTGTACTTCGACGTGGGCTTTGGCTTCCAGTTGGAGGTTACGTTTTTCGGAGTCTGCACTGTAATCATTTTTAAGTGCGCGTTCTATGTCAACCGGATGAGTATTGTGTTCTTCGATAAGGTTACTGTAGTAGCAGTTCATTGACCGGACAAGGCGAGCCAGAGCTATCAAAATATCTTCGGGCAGGCTTCGGCACAGCCCTGTTGAAATTCCCATCAGCTCAAGAGCGAGATCAGTAAGTTCCGGGCGATACCTGGAACTTGAGCTGACCAGCATTGGCTCCATTAGATTTGTTGGTTCTTGTTGTTGCATCATGGATGTCCGGTTTAATGTCCGATTTACAGATTGGTTGTTTCTTGATAATAGCTTTCAATCTGGTGCAATCAATTTTCTTATGCTGTATAGTGTCATGAAATGTCCGGTTATAATTTTATATTTTCATTGTGGTACTGGTGAGCTGTAATGAAGACCAAACTCTACCCTGAAATCTGTAGCTTTAACTTTGGGCATAATTTTGCCTTTTATTTTGTTTAGCTCCACAATGCCGTATTTCTCTAAGGTTTTCAGAGTACGAGAAAGATTTGATTTTTTTCTTTTTGTAATCTCCTCAAGTTCGGTTATTGAACCGGGGCGATTATTGATAATGACACGCAATAAGTCCTGATTTTCAGCACTGAGGATTTGAGATATTGATTTTGTAGATTCAAACCATACTTTTGGCTCATTTTTTCTCGGTTTATATTCACCTTTGGCAATTGCTAGGGTTCTTTTTATGTAATCTTCTTTGGAGATGATTCCAATTTTCATTACGCGTGTTGCCATAACAGAACCTCCTTACTCTATGATGTTATTAACATCGTTCCAAAAGTCTTCCAAAAGCTGAAAAGCACTTTCAAATTCATAGGGATACACTTTTGTTTCTTTGTGTTTGTGATCCCAGATTTGCCGATTACCAGAATACCTTTTCTTTTTAGGTGGTTTAATGCCATGAGCATTGTCGTAGCCAATAACCCTTGTATTAAATTTATCATGCAAGGTGAGTGAATACCGGATGCCATGTGGAATATGTATGTTTTTATGCGTAATGTAGATTTTGAATTTTACCCAAAAACCATTATCCATAGGGAATATCTCGCCATCAAGTTGCAATAGCGTTTCAAGCCCAGAATCTTTTCCATTTTTCGACACTCACCACCACCTCAAAGAATAATTGTTTATGAGCAGATGATAACCTTTATTTGCGAATTTGTCCAATAATTATTGACAATAATAATAAAATGGTGGGAAGCACAGAGGTCGTTTTTTAATTTCTAACGGGCAGAGTTGAGCTGCAAAATCAGATCCGCTCAAGCTCCGGAGGAGATTGAAAGCGGATCGAAGATTTTGTCAGATCCAACGGGTTGATAGTCAGCGCGCGGAGCGCGATGGCTGAAAGCCCGTTGGAGCGAAGCTCAACTCTGCCCGATAGTGCAGAAAGCGCGGAGCGCGTCTGCACTATCAATGGTTCGGCATAAGATGATGTTGTGGAGAGGAAAAAAAACATTATTATGACAATC
>JAGGSM010000208.1 GCA_021159105.1 Candidatus Bipolaricaulota bacterium | reverse complement strand
GAGGTGATTGCGCTTGTCTTCTGACAACATTCTACTGGACGTTAAAGGCCTGAAGAAGCACTTTCCGGTGCGCAAGGGGCTGTTGCGGCGTGTCGTGGCGCAGGTCAAGGCTGTCGATGGCGTCGATATGTACATCAAAGAGGGTGAGACCCTTGGGCTGGTCGGTGAGAGCGGTTGTGGAAAGACGACCACCGGCCGTTCGATCCTCCGCCTCATCGAACCGACCGCCGGTGAGATTCGCTTCAAGAGTAAGAAGCTCGGAAGGGAGGTCGACGTCGCCGCGGCTTCGCGCAAGACCCTGAAGGCGCTGCGCCGTGACATGCAGATCATCTTCCAGGATCCCTACTCCTCCCTCAACCCGCGCATGACCGTCGGGTCGATCGTTGGGGAACCGCTCCTTGTGCATGGGATTGCGCGGGGGCAGGAACGGGAGGAGCGAGTGCGCGAGCTTCTCGCCGCCGTCGGGCTGAAGCCCGATCATATGAAGCGATACCCGCATGAATTCTCCGGCGGACAGCGCCAACGCATCGGCGTTGCTCGCGCTCTCGCCCTCGATCCACAGCTGATTGTCGCCGACGAGCCGGTGTCGGCGCTCGATGTGTCGATTCAGGCGCAGGTATTGAACCTGCTGGAGAGCCTGCAGGGCGAGTTCGGGCTGACTTACCTGTTCGTGGCGCATGACCTGTCAGTCGTTAAGCACATCAGCGACCGCGTGGCAGTGATGTACCTCGGCAAGATCGTCGAGCTGGCGGTAACGGAAGAGCTGTTCGGTCACCCAAAGCATCCGTACACAGAAGCGTTGATGTCCGCTGTACCTGTGGCCGATCCCGACTACAACGTGGAACGCATCCTCCTCGAGGGTGACGTCCCCAGCCCGGTCAACCCGCCATCAGGCTGCTACTTCCACCCGCGTTGTCACTACGCAAAGGACATCTGCAAGACCGAGGAGCCGATCTACCGCGACCTGGGCGATGAGCACTTCGTCAAGTGCCACTTCGCAGATGAGCTGCATCTGCGCCCTGTCGTCTCTGAATGATCCTCCTTCTCGGGACGAGAAACTCAGGCAAGATTAGGGAACTAAAGGAGCTCCTGGCCGACGTAAGAGGCTTGGAGCTCCTCTCTTTCTTCGATATCCCTTTCTCCGAGGTGGAGGAGAATGGGAGGACGTTCGCCGAGAACGCGCTGCTCAAAGCGCGGGCGATCTCATCCCAGACTGGGCTCTCCGTCCTTGCCGACGATGCAGGATTGGTCGTCGATGCGCTCAATGGAGAACCGGGGGTGAGGTCTGCGCGCTACTCGGGCGAGCCGGTCGATTATGCCCGCAATAACGCTCTCCTGCTCGAACGGATGCGCGGCATCACCGCGCGAGAAGCGCATTTCGCCATCGTTGTTGCCCTGCACTTAGTGGACGGCCGCGAGTACGTGCGCGAGGGGGTGCTCCCCGGAAGGATCGCCGAGTCACCGGTTGGGAGCGAGGGGTTCGGCTACGATCCGCTGTTCATCCCCGATGGCTACACGCGCACCCTGGCGCAGATGAGCTTCGAAGAGAAGAACCGCATCAGCCATCGTCGACAGGCAATAGAGCGGATCAAGGAAGTTCTCGTTGACCTAGTCCTGCAGACCTAGGATGATCTGTCGCCCGCTGGAAAGACCTTAGCTAACTCCTGAATCGCGCGGCGCTGCGCTGCCGATAGGCGCTTGGGCACGATCACGTTCACCTTGACGAAGTGATCGCCTCTCCCCGAGCGGTGCAGATCGGGCATCCCCTTCCCTCTTAACCTGATGATCGCTCCCGGCTGCGTCCCTGCGGGGATGGAGATCGTCTCTGTTCCCCACAGCGTCTCCACCTTCACCTTCGTTCCCAGAGCGGCCTCGTGGTAATGCACGTTTATCGTGGAGTGAATGTCACGCCCTTCCCTTCTGAAGCGCGGGTCGGGGATGACCTCGATCACGATGTACAGATCGCCTGCAGGGCCACCGTTTGGCCCGGCGTTTCCCTGCTTGCGCAGGCGCAAGCGCGATCCGTTGTCCACGCCGGCGGGGACGTTGATCGAGATCTTGCTCTTCTCCTTCACCCTCCCCGTACCGTGACAGTGATGACAGGGGTGTTCGATGATCTCCCCTGTTCCCTTGCACTCGGGACAGACCCTGACATTGACGAAGCTCCCGAGGAGGCTCTGCTGGCGATACTCGATCTGCCCCCGTCCGTGGCAGGTGGGGCAGGTGCGCTTCGACGTCCCCGGCTCCATCCCGCTCCCCTTGCACACCTCGCAGGTGACGAGGCGGGGAGCGGTGATCTTCATCTTCGTCCCGGTGGCTGCGTCCTCCAGGGTTATCCGCAGCTTGTACTCGATATCCTCTCCCTGTGCGGCGCGCTGCTGGCGCGTCGCCGAGCGGGGCCCTCCCCCCTGGCGAAAGAAGAGGTCGAAGATGTCCTCCATCCCCCCGAAACCGAACTCAGAGTACGCTTGACGCGCTCGGTTGAAGTCGGTCTGGCCGAAGTTGAACCCCTGCTCAGGTCCGGCGTGGCCGTAGCGATCGTACTGAGCGCGCTTATCCGGATCCGAGAGGACCTCGTACGCCTCGGCCACTTGCTTGAACCTGCTCTCGGCCTGGGCGCGGGCGTCCGGGTTCTTGTCCGGATGCAGCTCCTTCGCCTTCTTGCGGTAGGCGCGCTTGATCTCCTCGGGGCTCGCATCGCGTGAGACCCCGAGCACCTCGTAGTAATCGCGTTTGGCCACGCTCTCCCCTTCCTTCCTTACTTGTCTTCGTACTCTGCGTCGACGTAGCCGTCGTCGCTTCCGCCTTCATCAGATGCATCGCTCGCTGATGAGGAGCCATCGGTACCGGGGGCCTCGCCGGAAGCGCTCGCCTGCTTGTAAGCCTGTTCGGCCAGCTCCTGCGAGCTCTTGGACAGCTCATCCATCGCTGCCTTGATCTCGTCGATCGAGGCATTCTGCGACAACTTCTCCCGCAGTCTGCGTACCTGATCCTCGATCTCTCCCCGCTTCTCTTGCGGCACCTTCTCCCCAAGGTCTGAGAGGCTCTTCTCCACCGCGTAGGCGAGCTGATCCGCCTGATTGCGCATCTCCACCTCTTCAGCGCGCTTCTTGTCCTCCTCAGCGTGCTCCTCGGCCTCGCGGCGCATCTTCTCGATCTCGCTCTCGTCCAAGCGCGAAGACTCGGTGATCGTGATCGACGCCGTCTTATCGGTCGCCTTGTCCTTGGCGGTCACGTTGAGGATACCGTTGGCGTCGATGCTGAACGTGACATCGATCTGCGGGACCCCGCGCGGAGCTGGCGGCAGGCCGGTCAGTTGGAACTTGCCGAGTGACTTGTTGTCTGCGGCCATCTTCCGCTCTCCCTGCACCACGTGGATCTCCACGCTCTGCTGGTTGTTCTCCGCGGTGGTGAACGTCTTCGTCTTCTCCGTGGGGATCGTCGTGTT
>JAGGSM010000125.1 GCA_021159105.1 Candidatus Bipolaricaulota bacterium | reverse complement strand
GGATATGGATTTACCGATCCTCAGGTTCTCCCGCCATTCCCCCTTCGCGAGCTCGATCGTCGCCCCTGCGGGGGCAGCGTCGATCGCCGTTTGTATCGAGGAACCGCTCTGAACGTGCACTACGTCCGCCGCGCGCGCGGCGGGAAACGACAGGCTCACCGACAGAGAGACGGCGAGCATAATCAGCAACCAGTGTTTCATCGTCTTTTTCGACATGAAAGACAGTCTAGCGGAGCGCGCGGGTAAGATCAAACCCCCTCTTCGGCATGATCGTCTGCCACCTCCTCCCACGCCCGCATCTCCCTCTCCAGCACCTCGGTGAGCGAGCTGTGCCTCCTCCCCAGTTCCGCGATCTCCTCGCTGTCCCCCCTCTCGCTCGCCGCCGCGAGGAGCTTTTCCAGCTCCGCGAGCTCGGATTCGGCGTCCTCTATCCTCTTCTCTATGGCGGCGAGGGCTTCTTGACGCTTCTTCTGTTGATATCGATCAGCTTTGGGTTTGGGCGATGAGATTTTTGGCTGAGGCTTCTCGCTTCCCTTTTTCACCTGCTTGGATGAAGTGGGCGCACGGCGGCGGTGGTACTCGGCGAATCCATACCTGAACACGCGCAACTTCCCCTCCTCTATCACCCAGACCTGCGTCGCCACCGCCTCCAGCAGGGCGCGGTCGTGGGAGACGAGGATGATCGTCCCCTCGTAATCGAGGAGAGCCTGTTCGAGGACCTCTTGGCTGCGCAGGTCGAGGTGGTTGGTCGGCTCGTCGAGTAGCAGGAGGTTCCCCTCCACAAGGGAGAGGATCGCGAGAGCCACGCGGCTCCTCTCGCCGCCTGAGAGATCGCGCAAGCGCTTCATCACGTCATCGCCGGAGAAGAGGAAGCGACCGAGGAGCCCGCGTGCCTGGCCGATGGTGAGGGTTGAGCGGGAGAGGATCATGTCGAGGACGGTCTCCCGCCCGTGCAACCCCTCCTGTTTCTGCGAGTAGACGACCGGCTTCACCCCGTGCCCGAGGATGGCACTCCCGCGAAGCGGAGGCAGCTCTCCGATGATCGTCTTCAGCAGCGATGTCTTCCCGCATCCGTTTTCACCGACGATGGCGATCCGCTCCCCCCGATCGACCACCAAGTCGGGGCAGGAGAAGAGCACGGAATCGTACCCGATCTGCAGATCTCCCAGTGTAAGGACCTTCTTTCCGCTCGCTGTCTCCAGCGGAATGCGAAGTGAGATCTGCCGCGCGGTGCGAGGGCGCTCGACGAGCTGTTCTTCCAAGTGAGCGAGCTTCCTCTCGCGATCCTTTGCCTGGCGGTGCTTCTGGCCTGCGTGGTGGCGGTGGATGAAGTCCCTGTAGCGAGCCATCGTCTCCTGCTGCTCCTCGTAGATCTTGTGCCTCCGGGCGATCTGCGCATTGCGTTGCTCGCGTGAGGCGGTGTAGCCTCCGCGATAGGTGTTGATCTCTCCAAACACGATCTCCCACGTGCGGTTGGTGACGCGATCGAGCAGGTGCCGATCGTGTGAGACGACGAGGAGTGCGCCCGGAAATTCCAGGAGCTCCTCCTCCAGCCAATCGAGGGCGGCGAAGTCGAGATGGTTCGTCGGCTCGTCGAGCATCAGGATGTCGGCCTTCTGCACGAGGACGCGGGCCAGGGCGGCGCGTGCCTCCTCGCCTCCGGAAAGGAGGGAGACAGGCTTATCGAACTCGTCGGGTGTGAACCCAACACCGACCAATACGGAGCGGATGCGCGCTTCGATCTCGTAGCCCCCGCTCCTGGAGAAGGCGTGCAGCAGATCGTCGTACCTGTGAAGAAGCTGCGGATCGCTGCTCGTTGCCATCCTCTCCTCCAGGGTGTGCAGCTCCTGCTCCATGCTGATCAGCTCGGCAAACGGCAGGCGCATCGCCTCGGCGAGCGTAGATCCCTGTTCAAGTCTTGCGAGCTGCGGAAGGTAGCCGATACGCAGATCGCGCGAGCGATGGATCGCCCCGCTGGAAGGCTCTTCCGCGCCGGCGATGATCGATAGGAGCGTCGATTTGCCGACCCCGTTGTCACCGACGAGGGCGATCTTCTCCCCGCTGGCGATCGCTGCGGAGAACGGGCCGAACAGTATCTGAGCTCCGAATGATTTCGTAAGTCTGTCTATCTGCAGAAGCGACATGGTCGGTTGATGGTACGGGAACGGAGCGTTGAGAAAAAGGGGATACGAAGAGCTGGGGACGCGGAGAGCTGAAAGGGCGAGGGTATTGACTGATCGCTCTCGAGGGTTGACTGGTCATTGCCGATTGGACAAAACTGTGCTAGCATGTAGCGGTGATCCATGATGCACGAGGCGCTGCTCTACGAGAAGATCGGTGATGGGCGGGTGCGCTGTAACCTATGCGCGCACCGCTGCGTCCTTGCTTCCGGGGCGCGTGGCCTGTGCAACGTGCGGGTCAATCGGGATGGCACCCTCTACACAACGGTCTATGGGCGCGTCGTATCGCGCAGCGTTGATCCGATAGAGAAGAAGCCGCTGTTTCACTTCCTCCCGGGCACGCGTGCCTATTCGATCGCCACAGTCGGCTGCAATTTCACCTGCCAGTTCTGCCAGAACCACACCATCTCTCAGTATCCCCGAGAGCAGGAGGGGCGGGTGCTCGGCGAAGATGTCTCTCCCGAGGCGATCGTCTTTCGCGCGCGGGAGAGCGGATGCGAGACGATCGCCTATACCTACACCGAGCCGACGATTTTCTTCGAGTACGCGTTGGACACCGCGCGCCTGGCGCACGAAGAGGGCCTGCGCAACGTCTTCGTCTCCAACGGATACATGACCCCTGAGGCGGCCGATATGATCATCCCCTATCTCGATGGGATCAATATCGACTTGAAGGGGATATCGAAGGAATTCTACCGCGATGTCGTTGGAGGAAACCTGCGGCCGGTGCTCAAGTCGATAGAGCGCTTCTCGCGCGCCGGGGTGTGGACGGAGGTGACGACGCTCTTGATCCCAGGCTTGAACGACAGCACCGACGAGCTGCGCTGGACCGCTGAGGCGATCTACGGGATATCGCCGCTCATCCCCTGGCACATCAGCCGCTTCTTCCCCGCCTATCGCATGACCGACATCCCTCCGACCCCGCTGGAGAAGCTCGAAGAGGCGGAGAGGATTGGCCGCGAGGTCGGTCTGCGCTACATATACGTGGGGAACGTGACGGGTGAGGGAGAGGACACGCGTTGTCCGGAGTGCGGCAAGGTGCTGATCAGACGCCGCGGCTTCCTCGTGCGAGAGAACCTCGTGCATGAGGGGCGTTGCCCCGAGTGCGGGGCGAAGATCGACGGGGTCTGGTTGGACGCCGAAGAGTGAACGAACGCGGAACGCACGGTAAACGCGGAACGTATCACAAACGCGGAACAAAAGAGCGATCTTCCTTCGTGGTCTTCGTTCGCAGCCCATAGGGCCGCGTGTCTAGCCGGTGAAAGTCCGGTTGCGG
>JAGGSM010000088.1 GCA_021159105.1 Candidatus Bipolaricaulota bacterium | reverse complement strand
CCGTCTTTGGCAGCTCACGCAGTAGATGAGCGACAACGTGTCCCCACGCTTCCTGTCCCAAGTGAAGATGCTTGGCTAATCCAATCCAACGCGCGATTTGACATCTTGATTCATCTCCGTGAACCGCGTATTGTGGACACGTAACAACATCATCATACAGCACTTGAATATCCTAGCAAAGCAGCGCGACAACCACTCCCTTGCGCCAAACGTCAAACCCGGCTAGGATTCACTCGTTCAGTAAGGAGGCAATATGCGCAGGCACTTTCGTACGTCGGAATCGGTAACAGAAGGGCACCCGGATAAGATCGCCGATCGGATCTCCGATGCCATCCTCGATGAGATCCTCTCGCGCGACCCACAGGCACACGTGGCATGCGAGACATTCCTCACTACCGGCCTCGTCCTCGTTGGTGGCGAGATTTCAACGTCCACATTCGTCGATGTCGATGCCGTCGCACGACGAGTGATCGCCGACATCGGCTACGACAAGCCTGAGCTTGGGTTCAACTACCATGACTGCGCCGTCCTCTCGACGATCAAGGAACAATCACCCGACATCGCTGCGGCGGTCGGAAAGTCCGCTCCCGATCCCTATGAAACGATCGGGGCAGGGGACCAAGGGATCATGTTCGGCTACGCCTGCAGCGACACGGATGAGCTGATGCCACTGCCAATCGTCCTCGCTCATCGCCTGGCAAAGCAACTGACGAAACTCCGCAAGGAGAATGTGCTCACCTACCTGCGCCCGGACGGGAAGTCGCAGGTGACGATCGAGTACGAGGACGGCCGGCCACTGCGGGCAAGCGCTGTCCTCATCGCTGCGCAGCACGATCCGAGTGTCGAACAGGAGACCCTTAAGCGCGACGTGATCGAGCAGGTGGTCCGCCCAGTGATGAGCGAATGGCTGGACGATGACACGCTCCTTCTCGTCAACTCATCCGGCAGATTTGTCATCGGCGGCCCGGCATCGGACACCGGCGTCACCGGTCGCAAGATCATCGTTGATACGTACGGAGGCTACGGATCGCACGGCGGCGGAGCGTTTTCAGGGAAGGACCCGACCAAGGTCGATCGCTCCGGCTCGTACATGGCTCGCTACGTGGCCAAGAACATCGTCGCAGCAGGGTTGACAACCGAGGTGGAGGTGCAGATCGCCTACGCCATCGGCCGTCCAGAGCCGTTGATGGTGAATGTGTACACGAAGGAGAGCGCGGGTGCTAGCGATGATTCCCTGCGAGAGGCGGTACTCGATGTCTTTGACTTCCGGCCGGGAGCGATCATCGACCGCTTCAATCTGCAACGCCCAATCTACGAATCAGTCTCCGCCTACGGCCACTTCGGACGGACGGACCTTGACCTACCGTGGGAGAAGACAGATCGTATCGATGAGCTAAAGCGCTCTCTTAAGTAATCAGAGAGTGGTGATGAGTGATGTTGGAACGCTTACTCGGTCCGCGCTTTGAATCCCCTACAGGGGGCCATTCCCCGCCCTCTGGGGCGTCCTTCTTGCAAAACCTCTTGATACACCGTCCGTTTGCGGCGGGGTAACAGCAACGTCGCAGACGAGCTGCGACGCTACGCAAGAATTAAGGCATCCTATCCGTTCCGACTTCCGCGCTCCCATTCCACGTCACTTGGTCGTTTCATTACTTCGTGCTCTTCGTGTCCTTCGTGGTGAATTGATTGGGGACTGCAAAGAGAGAGGAACTGCTTACAGAGAGGGGCGTTCCTCGGCGTCCTTGTCGGGTCTGCGTGAGAAATGCTTTTCGCATCCCGCGTTCCGACTTCCGCGCTCCCCATTCCGCGTTCCTACTCGAGCCGTAGGCTGAACACGCCATCGAGGGCGGAGATCGTCGAGGCGATGGCCCCTATATCGACTGACCCGCGGTGGCGAATGCGGAAGCGCATAGCTACCCGATCCTTCCCATCCTTGACCTCCCATCCCGTCAAGCGAACGCGCATCGACTTCTCCGAACGCATCTGGTGAATGGAAGCGAGCACTTCCTCCTTCGCCTTTGGGTCGATCTCGACCACCAGCTCGTGACGGACGGTGCTTGGGATCCGCTGTTCGAGGCGGTCCATCACTGTAAGTACGATCAGGCCAATCAGCATCCCGCCGGTCGCCAGGATATACAGTCCTTCACCAGCAGCTATCCCCAGAGCGCCGACGAACCAGATCGATGCGGCCGTCGTCAGGCCGAAGACCCAGTCGCCCGTGCGCAGGATCGTCCCCGCGCCGAGGAAACCGATCCCGGTGATGATCCCCGCAGCGAGCCGCCCCGGATCGACCCGCACCAGCTGGCCCCATACACCATCCGATGGGAGTACGCGCGCAGTGAGGGCGAAAGTGACCATCACCAGAGCCGCGCCCGTCCCCACCAAAAGGTGCGTACGCAGCCCGGCCGGGCGGCCGTGGAGTTCACGCTCAGCCCCGATCACGCCAGCGAGCGCAGCAGCGACAAGTACCCGTATCAGGAGGGTCCATTCCTCCATTTCCGCCTCCTAGAGGAGCGCCTTCTCCTTCACCTTGCGCGCCATCATCGCTGCGAGATCGTCAAGGCTCATCGCACCGAGGTCCTCCCCGCTGCGCAGACGGACGGCCACGCTACCTGCCTCCATCTCCTTGTCTCCGACAACGAGCATGTAGGGGATCTTCTGCATCTGGGCGTTCCTGATCTTGGCGTTCATCCGCCCGGATGACGTGTCGACCTCGGCGCGCAGATCGGCCGCCTTCAAGGTGTCGGCCACCTGACGCGCGTAGTCGTTATGCCTATCGGAGATAGGGATCACCATCGCCTGCACGGGCGCCAGCCAGACGGGGAACGCGCCAGCGTAGTGTTCGATCAGCACGCCGTAGAAGCGCTCCAGGCTCCCCAGGAGGGCGCGGTGGATCATGTACGGACGGTGCTCGGCCCCATCCTCGCCGATGTAGCTCATGTCGAAGCGGCCGGGGAGGTTGAAGTCGAATTGGATGGTGGAGCACTGCCAGGTGCGGTTGAGCGCGTCCTTGATCTTGATGTCGATCTTCGGGCCGTAGAAGACGGCCTCCCCCTCCATCCGCGCGTAGGGAAGCTCGCGCGTATCAAGAGCCTTGACGAGCGACGCCTCGGCCTGCTCCCACATCGCGTCCTCGCCGGCGTACTTGCCCGGCTTGTTCGGGTCGCGCACGGAGAGCTCGATCTTGAACTCCTCAAACCCGAAGCCGCGCAGGAGGTTCAGGCTGAAGTCGAGCACCCGCAGGATCTCGTCCTCCACCTGATCGGGGGTGCAGAAGATGTGCGCGTCGTCCTGGGTGAACCCGCGCACGCGCAGCAGGCCGTGCAGGGTCCCGCTCCGCTCGTAGCGATAGACCGTCCCCAGCTCGGCCCAGCGCAGGGGCAGATCGCGGTAGGAGCGGGTCTTCGACTTGTAGATCATGATGTGGAACGGGCAGTTCATCGGCTTGATGTAGTAGTCCTGCCCGTCGATGT
>JAGGSM010000021.1 GCA_021159105.1 Candidatus Bipolaricaulota bacterium | reverse complement strand
GATCGCTCATGTCGTTCTTCCCCGCAAGGGCCAGTGTGTCTTGAACAACGTGAAATAGCTCGTGCGCGGCGGTGCTCCTCACAAGACCATCTATCGTTGTGTGAACGTGCATCCAGCCAATCGCATCGCGCATCTCAACCTCTGGTGCGATCGTTACAAATGGCACGGGATCTGTCGGATAGGTCGTGTCCATGTATTCAGATCCCAATTCGCCGCCACCATCGGAAGAGATTCTGACCTCGATCTGCTGGTAGGGAAGAGGGAAGCCGTAGGTATCGGTCAGCGCGCTGTAGGCACCTTCGAGGGCGTCTCGCACTGTGGTGGCGTAGTCCACATCCACCGCGTCCGCTCCGCTCGTTTCATAACGAATGATGAAGTGATCGCTTCCCAGCCCTCCCTGAGCAGCAAATCCACCGACCGCTGCAAGTAGGACGATTATGAGAAGAAAACTGAAGTACATGCTTTGCCTGTCCATAATCCCTCCTGAGAAAACAGATTCAGTTCCTTTGAGGATACGCCGTTGCATCCTGGAGAAGCAACAAAGGGCAGGTGCCAAATAATCCGTCTGTCGCTACAGATGCTTCTGCACTTCCACGAGCAGCTTCTGGGCCTCCTGCTGAGCAAAGGCGTTGTACAGCGGGTACTTGTCTCCAACTTCGGCGGAGATGATCTCGTTTAACACATTAGCTGCCTCCTGCCACTCACGTTCTGGAAGCAGGTAATAAGACACGAACGTGCGCCGGTTCTCCAGATACTCATCGCAATGTGCAGCCGGGTCACAGATCGCATCACCGCAGTAATCGGGGGCGTTTACCACGTGACAGATGTAGGAGAGGACGCGCGGGAGGTCCTGACGATACTTGATGAAGGGGATCTTCGGAAACCCACCCCAGAAACCGGCCAGGACACGGTACGCGCCGTAGACCATGTACGAGTCATCCACTTCCAGCACCCTCTCGATCAGCGCGAGGAGCTTAGGAGGATCGTTGTGCTCGATCGCCGCCATCTTGTCGTACTGATCCACCCGTCCCCAATCGGCGCACGTCCAATAGAGGGCAGCAACGTCTGTCTCCTGATTGACCGCCTCGACAAATCCCTTCTCTTTCTCTGTTGTGACAAATGCCGGATCAGTGCGCAGGCTCTTCAGGCCCCACAGCTTGCCACGGACGAACACCCCCTTGACTTCCGACCTATCCGGAGTGAATACATCACCGAGCACGTAGTAGCACTGGGCAAGCTTGTTGACCAGGTCCTTCTTGCCTTCGGGGATGGGAAGGCTCATGTACGCCGATTCGCTGTTGTGGTCAAAGTCGGAAGGCACGCCGATAGCCGCTTCAAAGGCCGCAATCGCACCTTCAAGCTGCGCCTTCCCCTCATCAGAATACGAGATCAACGGATCGGCCCCGCCAGCAAAGAGCGCCAGCGCATCATCGAGGGTCATCGCAGAAGCAGTCACGGCTACTACCACAAGGAACAGCCCAAATAGCCAAACAAGCCTCATACCCCATCCACCTCCCAACACAAGACCAGCAGCCCATGCTGCGGGGAACCTCTTTCACCACAGAGAGAAACATCCGCACATCATCTGTTCCGACTGGTGCGCATCATACCATATTACGCGGAGTACGTCAGCAAGATGCCACCACTGCGTCACGGTTGGCCGGAGCACAGAGCATCGAGAATCGCTTCCATCTTCACTGGACCAATCCCTCTGATGTCATCCAGGGCGCTGGTAGATGCATATGGCTGTCCATCCACGAGCCGCTGGGCCAGGACGTCTCCTATTCCATCGACAGCCTTAAAAGCGCCGTATGAAGCAGCATTCAGCGCGGCTAGGCAGGATACACACGCCGGCTCATCAGCCGCTGCTGTGGCAGTGGTGTCCCACGAGAACGATAGCAGTGCTCTTGGGGGCCACCCTTTGCAATCAGCGTATTTTTCATCTGTGCGAAACTGAGCGATGACAGGGCGATGGTCGGACACGCTCTTGGCAAGATTCAGAGCTTCCTCGCTGGGTTCGACAATGTGGCTACTGCCAATCATCTCCTCCTCAACAAGATCGGGGGAAACCAAGATGAAATCATAGCTTGCTCCTGAATAGGTCGTCCCTATGCTAGTGTTATCCGCAACAAGAACTTGCAACCCAAGCGACTCCGCCAAGGAGGATATCTCGTCCCCGCTCCTTTCTGTGGTATTGAAGTCACCAGCGATGATCACATCCGGATCTACCTGTAGAGCTCGCTGCACAATCTCAGGAAGGAGCTCTCGTTCCTTCTCCCTCCTTGCCCTATCGGACCAAGAAAGATGGACCGTAATCAGCATCGCATCAAAGCCACGATAGCGAAAGTATGCCGCCTGTGCAGGGTGCTGAAAGCCATGTGGATCTGGAACATCAACAATCTGGATCCCGCCGGCGAAGAAGATCGCATTATCCATCTTGTCGGAAGAATTCTCGAAGGCAGCAATGTCAAAGCCCTTCTCCTTAGCAAGGAAAGCATCGCTGTCAGCCTGATTTCCGATCTCCTGAATGCAGACTATATCAAGCCCCATTGACAAGAGCGTATTGCTCAGCCACTCCTCTCTCTCAGCCGTCTTCTCCGGATATCCGCGCACATTCCACGTTCCCAGCACCAAGACACCATCTGGGCTCACCGCTACCACAATAAGATCCGCAAAGATCATCAAAAGCAGCAGAATAAGAACCGCTGAAAACCTGGAGATACTTCTCAATAGTAGACCCCTCTTAACCAAAATCCAGTATCATTATCCGCGCAGACCTGATGAAGATGGCAAATACTCGCCTATCTAATCCCTTTGTCATCTTCCCTTGTGGAAGCTACATTCATCCTTTGTCAAGAACCTTCTTCGGCAACATCCCTTTGCAGCTTCTTACAGATAAATACTATAGCAAATGCTTGGAAGCACTGCAATGCGCAAGCAGATCTCTGCCGGCATCGGGACGAACTTGCCAGTAAGAGAGCGTCGTTATTTCAGGGTACGCTCGAGAAGGCTTGGCAAGTTCTATTTCTGGCTCAGTCAATGGGTGGGTATCCCTGTAAAGCGGGAACTGCGATGACTCAGGTGCTGCTTTCGGCCGATCTTTCGAGTATCCAAGTCACTTCCTTGCGCAAAGTGCCTGCAAACCTTCCTTGCCTAGCGAGAGATCTCCATTCCTCTTTCGTGTAGACAAGCATGTCAACAGGGACCGGGAATTCCTTTAAATCCCACTCGATTCCCCTGCGTTCGAACGGCAGCTTAGATGATTCAACGACGACAATCACATCCAGGTCGCTACCCACTCCCCAATCGCCGCGCGCATAGGACCGAAGTACCCAATCATGCAGATGTTCTTGTCCGTTCGCTCGACTTCAGAAGCCCAATGGACCAATGCAGAGACGACTTCTTTATCATTAGGCCATACGAGAATCGACGAACTCAATGATCTCACTGGCATATTGGATAGCCTCCTCACTCTGTAGTGGACC
>JAGGSM010000048.1 GCA_021159105.1 Candidatus Bipolaricaulota bacterium | reverse complement strand
GATGTTAAACAACTGATCGAAATAATTATCGTAAAATTAAACATAGACCAGACCAGGGATAACCCGGTGGAAAAGTTTCCCTGGATACCCTATGGCCATGCCCTGCTGGCTGTTTTCCCTTCAAGTGATGATACGGTCATTTCAGAATTACAAAACAATCTGGCAATGGTGCTTAAAGCCCTTGGGGATTATGCGGGTGCAAAGGATTTGCTTGAAAAAGCCATGATTTCCAATGAGAAGAACTTCGGGCCGGAGCATCCGACCACGGCGGTTCGTTATTCCAATCTGGCAACCGTGCTTCAAGACCTTTGGGATTATAAAGATGCCCTGGTCTTATCGAAAAAGTCTGTAAAAATTTTTAAGAAGAGTCTGCCTGAAGGTCACCCAAATATAAAAACCGTGTGTGAAATTCGTGATGGAATTAAAAAACAAATGGGGGAGAACAGGGTCACATCCGGGACTGCTGGAAAAAATAAAATTTTTTTTTCAATAAGGGATATGACAGGGCATGGTAAATAGAATGTGATGTGTAATCCGGAGACACCTTAGAAGCCCGGGCCAAAGAAAGAAAAAGATAAGTAAGGTGTCCCCGGAACTCCCTAATATTCCATGGGTCAACAGTAGACTTGACCTCATTTTGCCCATAGAGTGATCGTCGGTCATATACCTTTTCCCCTTTTCCCAAGTTGATAATTGTTGTGATTTTATTAAAATCCGCTCCACAGTATCCAGCCATATATGACTGTCAATACGAGAGTATAAACCGTAAGAATATAAAACCATCTTCCGGTAAACTTGGGCGTTCGAATTGGTGCTACATTCAAGGCTGCCAAACATATACACATAGCATATAACATGACTGAAAAAATCGTCCGGCTGAAAATACCTTCAAACAGAAAGACAAAAGCAAGAATGATGACATTGTTGTCAAGTGCTAATCCCATATAAGTCGAATCATCAATCAGTCCGAAAACATTGAAATAACTCAGCCGTATTGCACTGACGGCGAGAATTACGAATGCTCCGGGTAGGAACCAGGGGCTGAATTTTCCATAACTCAGGAGAAAAACAGCCGGGCAGATTCCAAAGCTTACAATATCTATCAACGAGTCAAGTTGTGTCCCGAAAGCCCGATATTCATCAGTTCGTCGCTTCATTCGGCGGGCAATGATTCCGTCACCCCAGTCAAAAAAAACAGCCCAGATCATTCCGATTATCGCAACAGGAAAATTACCCAGAACGGCGTAGTATATAGCGAGCAGCGCACATAGCAGTCCTGCAAGGGAACAGATGTTTGGAAGGTCTCCGGCAAAAGTGAGCATTCCGGTCTGATGTGATTGTTGATATGATGAATCTTTCATTACAAGATTTCCTTTTTGCCTGAGTCGATAATATCCATCAATGCTTCAACTAATTTGCAATTCTCTGTTTCGGTGCGGCTGGCAATACGGATATAACGGTCGGAATCCGGAAGGGTTTTGCCCTGGCAGTGTTTTATATATATGTTATGCTTGACAAATAATCTCCGTGTGACCACAGGAGCGCTTTGCGAATAATCAGGAAGGCGGCAGAAAACAAAGTTTGCATCGGGTTTGTAGACAATCATTCCCTGCACAGCACAGAGCTTTTTATACAGATTGTCCGTGTCGATCCGTACCTGTTTGCAGCTTTCGACAAACTCCTGCCGATAATCCGGCAACAGCCGCAAAAACTCTTCGGCAAATCCGTTAATATTCCAGATAGGTACGCCTTTTCGTACAGCTTCGACAAATGCAGAATTTGCGGTGAGCATATAACCGATCCTGAGGCCGCAGATGCCGTATGCCTTGCTCATGCTTTTAAAAATTGCCATATTGGGGTAACGTTCTATTTCATGTTCCAGGGTTGTCAGATTCGGATTTTGCACAAAATCCATGAAGGATTCATCGACAATCAGCATACAGTCATGATTTGCAAGTTTCTGCGCAAGATGTATGATATCTGACTTGGGAATCAGCATTGATGTGGGGTTATTAGGTGTTACCACAACAACCACATCCGCTTTAATCCTGATTGCTTCAGCAGCAAACTTATCCACATCCAGACTGAAGGATGAAAATTCAAGCGCAAATTCAACAGACCGGCCTGACGGCGCTGCATTCGCGTATTCATTAAAGGAGGGTACCGGAACGATCAGCTTGCGGGATATATGACCTGATACAATTTTGATAAGTTCGGCAGCGCCGTTTCCCACGACAATTCTTTCAGCAGGTTGACTGATAAGTTGACTGATAAGACCGGCAAGGGCATCCTGCGCGACCGGATAGTTCAGAACAATATTGCGGATTTGATTTTTAAAGCTGGTAAAAACCGCATCAGGCGGGAAATAGAGATTATAAAGGTATGCATGGTCTGTGAAATTATGGCGATAGTAACCGCCATGCTGCCCGGAGATGAATTCGTATTTTTGCGTCTGAGTCTCATAATCATACTGCTTCATTTAAAGTTCCTTTTAATTTATCCCGATTCCATTTTGGAGGAATATTCGATTCAATAACAGGGTGCGCAATTTTCAGTCCTTCGTGTTTCTTGAAAAGAGGCCCTGCCGAAAAGGATTTCTCAGCCTCTGCCAAATCCGCGATTGTGTCTATTTCATACCAGGGCTTGTTGTCAAAAGAAACTGCTTGAAAAGAGAGACTGCCATCAGTCACCATTGCCGCAAATACGGCTTCATAATAGTCGTTTACCATGCCATCTGAAATGTATTGATCCAGTCTTTCTGAAATACCATGCCATGAAGAGAGTGAAAGACTGCAAACATTTACAGTCTTGTATCTGATTTCATCCAAAGATCCGACACCGTTATGGAATTTCGTAACAGATTGAAATTGATTAACTGTTACGGTGCTGCCGTTCATCCAGGGCAACATTGGCGCAACGGCAATTCTGTCAGGATAAAGCATATCATCCAGCAGAGATGTGTCAAAAACAAGGTCACTCTCAATCAGCAGAAACGGATCATTGATAATTCCACGGGCCATCCATAGTGAATATATGTTATTGGTCGTCTCATAAAGAGGACTGAAAATATAATCAATCTCCATGCTGCCCCTCCGATTTCCCAGAACCTCCCGAATTCGGTCTTCCATATATCCTGTGACCACAATCAGGCGCTTGAACCTATATTGGTTCAGACAGAAGATCAGCCGTTCAAGTATGGAAATCCCATTGACCAGTGTGAGGCATTTAGGCATGAGTTGTGTTAGAGGATACAGGCGGGAGCCTGTACCGGCTGCGAGGAGTACGGCTGTGGTTATCCGTTCGTTTTTATTATAGGTATTGTTCAAATTTTATAGCCTTTCCTTTATTGAAAAGTGTTGCAATGATTGCCGTAATCTATTTATTTTATTGAGTTTTCCTCGAAAATCGTAGTGCTGATAAAGCTTTACGATTGTAGGCGTTTAGTTTGCGTTTGGCAACCCCTTTTATTATTTTGTGTTAATTTACCTCGTTATGGTGGCTTCAGCATTTC
>JAGGSM010000083.1 GCA_021159105.1 Candidatus Bipolaricaulota bacterium | reverse complement strand
TTGCCTTTGCCCTGAGCATGGGCGAGATGTCGGCGACGATCATCCTCATGCGCCCCGGGCTATCGACAATACCGATCGCGGTGTACGGCCTGCTCTCGGCGCGACAGTTCGGCGCGGCGAGCGCGATGGCCGTCGTCCTCATCATTGTCACCGCAATCGCATTCATCAGCATCGATCGATTGGGAGGAAGGAGATTGAATGCCTGAGCTTATGGTATCTGACTTACACAAGGCGTTTGGCTCTGTACGCGCCGTGGACGGGATAGATCTTGCCCTTGAAGAGGGAGAGATCCTCGCCCTCCTCGGCCCATCCGGGTGTGGAAAGACGACCACCCTGCGACTCATAGCGGGGTTCGAGCGCCCCGATCGGGGAAGGATCGTGCTGCACGGCCGCGATCTCCTACCTCTTCCGCCGGAGAAGCGCAAGATCGGGTTCGTCTTTCAGAACTACGCGTTGTTCCCTCACATGACCGTCGCCCGGAACATCGCCTACGGGATTCGATTTGAGCCGCGACACAAGGAGCGAGTGCGCGAGCTGATCGACCTCGTCGACCTGGCCGGGCTGGAGCGCCGCTATCCGCGCGAACTCTCCTCCGGGCAGTGCCAACGGGTGGCACTGGCGCGTGCCCTTGCCCCGCGACCGCGTCTCCTCCTCCTCGATGAACCGCTCTCCGCGCTCGACGCCAAACTGCGGGAATCGCTGCGGCGCGAGATCCGCCGTATCCAGCAAGAGGTGAAGCTCGCCACACTGCACGTCACCCACGATCAGGACGAGGCGATGGCCATCTCCGATCGCATGGCGGTGATGCACGCGGGACGGATCGAGCAGATCGGAACAGCCTCCGAGGTCTACTCGCGCCCCAACAGCGCGTTCGTCGCCTCGTTCATCGGTCGGGCAAACGTGATTCCAGGTACGATCATCTCATTGGGGGACGGCGCGGTGGAGATCGACGCCTCCGGTCTGCTCCTCAACGTCTCCGCGGCGGAAGCAAGGTTCACCGTCGGGGATAGAGTGCTCCTCTTCTGCAAACAGGAGGTTCTGCAGTTGGGAGGAGCGGGCGAAAACTGCGTAGACGCGGAGGTCATCCTCACGGAGTACCACGGTGACACGGTGATCGTCTACCTGAAGAGCAGAATCGGCCCATTGCGTGTGCGTCTTCCCGCAACCAGCGAGCAAACCCCCTCTGCGGGAATGCAGGTTTCAGTCTGTCTTCCGCCCGATGCGTGTCACCTCTTCACGCGGACTAAGAACGACTAATCACCGGTCTGCGATGCTTCCCGTTCGATCAGTCGACGGCTCGTCGAACGCACCCGATCGAGGATCGCCTCTTCATCGAGGTTCGCAGCACTGAGCAGGGAAGCTATCTCTCCGTCCTCCCGCAAGATCTCTATGAGCGACCTTCCCTCGGTGAGCGCTGCTATCGATGCAGCCTTGATCGCCTCGTGCGCGGCACTTCGCGCCATACCCTGCTCCACAAGCGCGATCAGAATCGCCTGCGAATAGATCGCTCCGTGCGTCAGGTTGAGATTGCGTGCTATCGCATCCGCATGCACAACCAGATCACTGATGATCGATCGCATCTTGACGAGCATGTAGTGTAGCAGGGTGAACGAATCGGGGATGATCAACCGCTCGACCGATGAATGCGACATATCGCGCTCATGCCACAGAGCGACGTTTTCCAACCCTGCCTGCAGGTTGGCACGCAGTATCCGCGCCAGGCCGCAGATTCGCTCGCTGGTAATCGGGTTACGCTTGTGCGGCATCGAGGATGATCCCTCAGGCACCGGCTCTTCAAGCTCCCCCACCTCGGTGCGCGACAGATGACGGATCTCGAGTGCGATCTTATCAAGCGTTGCTCCGGTGATGGCGATCGCGGAGAGGACCTCGGCATGGCGGTCGCGCTGCAGCACCTGATTTGCCACGTGCGCCGGGCGGAGCCCCAGTTTGCCCAATGCCAGCTCTTCCACATCAGGCGAAACTTGAGTGTACGTGCCAACAGGGCCCGATAACTTACCCACACTGATCACTTCACGCGCCTGCTGTAAGCGTGCGACATCGCGGGCGATCTCACTCCTCCACAGGAGAAACTTCAACCCGAGCGTCGTCGGTTCGGCGTGCATCCCGTGTGTGCGTCCGACAACGATGAGATCCTGATACTCGCGTGCTTTCTCAAGTAGACGCGTTTGCAGACCGCTTGCCTCATTTAAGATCAAGTCGAGTCCGGCACGCATCTGCAACGACAGCGCTGTATCCTTGACATCAGATGACGTAAGGCCACGGTGGATGAACCGCCCGACATCGCCCGCTTGTTCCTCAAGCGACCTGATGAACGCCAACAGATCATGGCGGATCTCTGCCTCGATCGTGGAGATCCGATCGACATCGACACGAACCTTCTCCCGTACCGCAGAGTACGTCCCCGCTGGAACCTCGCCCTGTTCCTCCATCGCGGAAAGCGCGGAAAGCTCCACTTGGAGCCAGTGCTCGTACTGTGCCTCAAGTGTCCACAACTGGCGCATCGGTGACAGGCTGTATCGATCGATCATCGTACTCCTATTTCATGCCCTTTTCTCATGTGCATCCGGTTCCCTTGCTCCATGCAGTGACGGCATTGTTGGGAGGGCCAACTACATATGGAGCGTCACTGTCTATTGTACATGAACTGCGCTCCATTCCAGAAATCGCGGATACCAGGGGCACATTCCTCCATCGCTGGTTCCTTCCTAAACGCCTTAAGAAGCGACTTCACATCATGAGGATGGTTCGCAGCGATCAGCAATCGCAACGTTCACGCACCCCCCTAGGAAGGTGCCTAAATTGCTCGCTTTCATCAGTCTTCCTATTCCAGTCTTGCCCATCACGCGTACGCAGGAGAAGAATCCTCCCTCCTCCAATCGTCAGGTGCATTCCGGACCCTGACTACACAGAGTACACGAATTGCACTCGATCCCAGAAGTTTCGGATTGCATCGGCACACTCATTCATCTTGTCATCACCATACGGTTTTGAAACAAAGGCCGCTGCGCCCGACTCGTAAGCCTTCTGGATGTCCGTGATGTGTTGCGAGATAGTCCACATCACGATAGGGATTGTCGCCAAGTAAGGAACAGCCTTGATCTGTTTCAAGACATCGAGGCCATCAATCTTCGGCATATTGATGTTCAGGATGAATAGATCCGGTCGCCACGCATCAGCGTATTCATATTTCCTTAGTACGAAATCGAGAGCCTCCTGGCCATCCTTCACAACGGCGATCTCCCACGCTGGCTTGTTCCTGAACGCCCTGACAAGCGGTTCCACGTCCTCCGGAACGTCCTCTGCAATTAGCACCCGCTTCGCTCGATCAAGCATGTCACATCCCCCCTCGGGAAGGCGCATAAGCTCTTTGCCTTCACCTCTCTTTTCACTCTGTACCCTGCCCATGCGAACAGGCCAACGTACTTCTCTTCCGTCACGAGCTGCCTTCCACGAAATTTCTCAGTAGCGCAATCTCCGTCGCTTCCCGGTCCCCTTTCAGTACCTCCAGCACCACCTGAAACTGAAACCGTGGCGAGTACTTCTTCCCTTTGCTACCCACTGCTATCACCTCTCTCCTCCTGAGGCGATCTTACCA
>JAGGSM010000044.1 GCA_021159105.1 Candidatus Bipolaricaulota bacterium | reverse complement strand
AGAGTTCTTCAGACGGCCTTTGGTTAACGCCTCAGGCCGTCTTCTTCTCTTACATGCATTGCCTTTGCTATTGTCCACTGCTACACGGATCCAACTAAGGCGGATTCAACAAGCAAGTGCAACTTTGGAGACTGGGCTAAAAGGCTAAGTTGTGGTAGGATCCACAGCGCCACCCAGACCATCAATCAAAGGCGCACCGATGGACACATACACGCAAGCTCAGCCAACAAGAACGATACCAGATATACGCGTTAAAGCAAGCAGGACACAACTACAGTGGTATTGCTGTGATCCTCAAACGTCATAAGTCACAATCAACCGGGAAATGAACCGGAATCGTGGTATGAGACGATACCATCCCATGAGGAGCGCCCAAGTGTGGTTAATGAACGGAGTCGGCTAGTAATACGATGAAGGGGATTGTATAGTTGGGAAGAACCACAAAGGAGCGCTGGTGACGTCGGTGGAGCGAAAGTCGTTGTACCCGGTCATTGACGCGGTAACTTGCGGGACAGCAGCAGCGGTACGTGCAGCCACTGTTAGCGGACTCGCAACGCATAAGGGAAGCTACACACACAGGCCTTGACCTACGACAACGGAAAGGAGATGGCAGAGCATGAACGTATTGCGAGAGAATTAGGTATTAAGGTCATTTTACTCATCCGTACTCATCCTGGGAGAGGTCGAGCAAACGATGAAGAGGCTCGATCATGGGCCACGAAAGACGCTTGGCTCCCAAATATCCTGTGAAGTATTCTCCTCCACGCATACATCCTTGACGCTTGCACTTGGAAGTTGGCTCAAGGTATGTATTTCAAGGAAATTTCATGATAAAGAGATGCAAATGCACGCAGCGCCAGAGTCCTGTCTTGTCGAAACTGTACAATCTCAGCAGCTATCCTCTCCCTCGGTAGAGTACAGACCTTCCCGTAGCTCATTCTGGCAGCAAGGAACGGTGAACTACGTGATCATGGCTGCAACTGAAGAGCTGCACCACGTGCTCATCATCCAAGGCATAGTAGGTTGATCGCCCGGCGCGGCGAGTCCGCACCAAGCGCAGCATCCGCAGGACTCGGAGGTGATGCGACGCCGCCGGCTGACTGATATCGAGGAGTTGTGCAATGTCGTGGACGCATAGTTCCTTCCGCGACAGAAGGTACAGGATCCGCACGCGAGTGGGATCGCTGAGCGTCTTGAACGTCTCCGCCATCCCGCTTATCACCTGTGCGGCGGGTAGTTCCATCTGCAACTGCTGAGCTTCTTTCTCCGATAACGAATGATACATGTCGCTGTTCAGTGTACCGCGACTTGGCCCTTGAACCAAACCTAATCTTAGTGTATAAATATACAAGCAGTCGTTTATTAAAGCAATAAGGAGTGCCCTTAACGTGCCGATACAGACGGTGGAAGAGAAGAAGATAAGGCTGAAAGGACTGAGTTGCGCCACATGCGCAACAAACATAGAGCGAGCCCTTCGTAAGAGCGGCTATGACTCAGCGTCGGTCAACTTTTCCACCGGGATCGTGCTCCTACGCGGCGACGCCGAACGGGCAAAGCACGTGATCAAACAGGTGGAGCCCGAGGTGGAGTTTATCTCCGCTAGCGAGAAGGAAGAGGAAGATCTCAGGCATCCTCTCTACTACATTGTCCCGGCGCTCGTGCTCTTCATCGCCGGGCTCATATTTCGTTACTGGTACCCCATCGGTGGAATCGCGCTCACCCTACCGCTCTTTGGCGCAGCTTACGGGATCGTCGGATGGAGGGTATTGCGCAACGCCGGCATGAATCTGATCCACGGCAAGCTGTTCGACGAGAACTTCCTTCTCGTAATCGCTACCTTCGGAGCGTTCGCCATACAAGAGTATCCAGAGGCCGCCGGGGTAATGCTATTCTACGTGGTGGGGGAGTTCTTCCAGGACATGGCCGTTGGCCGAGCACGCAGCTCCGTTAAGTCCCTCCTCTCTTTGAAAGTTGATCGAGCGCACCGTGTCTCAAATGATGGCACGATCGATATCCCGCTGGGAGAGGTGAACGTTGGGGACATAATCGTCGTGAGGCCGGGGGAGCGCGTTCCGCTCGACGGGAAGGTGACTTCCGGGAGATCGACGCTTGATACCTCGGCGTTGACTGGAGAGAGCGTGCCGCGTAGCACCGGTCCAGGAGAAGAGATCCTCTCCGGGATGCTCAATCTAAGCGGCCTTCTCCGTATTACGGTCACGAAACTCCTGAAGGAATCTACCCTGACCAGGATCCTCGAGCTTGTGGAGAGCGCCGGAGCGCGCAAGGCGAAGACCGAGCGGTTCATCACGCAATTCGCCCGCTACTACACGCCGGCGGTCGTAGGATTGGCCGTGGCGATCGGGGTGATCGTTCCTCTGATCACGGGAGGGTCGTTTGCGACATGGGGATACCGGGCGCTCGTCCTTCTTGTCATCTCGTGCCCCTGCGCCCTCGTCCTGTCGATCCCTCTTGGTTACTTCGGTGGGGTGGGAAAGGCGTCCAAGCAGGGGGTCCTGGTTAAAGGATCGAACTTTCTGGATTCCCTTGCTAGGGTGGGAATCGTGGCGTTCGACAAGACCGGGACGTTGACCAAAGGTGTGTTCCAGGTGACGCGTGTCGTCCCGGCGGATGGGTGGACCGATGAAGCGCTCCTTCACCTCGCGGCTCAGGCAGAGCAGGGATCGAACCATCCGATCGCATCAGCCATTCAAAGCGCCTATTCCGGGAGCCTAAACGGAAGTTTGGCCACTTTACACGAGGAGATCGCAGGCGAGGGAGTCACCGCCCGCATCGACGGTAAACAGATCTTGGTGGGAAACGACCGGATGCTCCATCACTTTGAGATCCCCCATACAACGTGTGACGTACCCGGCACCGTTGCGCATGTAGCGATAGATGGGAATTACGCCGGTTACCTCGTCATCGCCGATGAGGTGAAGGACGACGCTCCTGCTACCGTTCAGCAATTAAGGTCCCTTGGCGTGAACAAGGTGGTGTTGGTGACAGGAGATAGTGCTGGAGTGGCGGCCGCGGTCGCAAAACAGGTGGGAGTCGATGATTGGTACGCCGAGCTACTTCCCGGAGGGAAGGTAGAGATAATCGAAAAATTGGAGAGTGAGAAGGCCCCCGGAACGACACTGGCGTTCGTTGGAGACGGGATAAACGACGCACCAGTGATTGCACGCGCGGACGTTGGAATCGCGATGGGCGGACTGGGAAGCGACGCCGCTATCGAGACCGCCGATGTCGTGATCATGGACGATCACCCGTCCAAGCTGGTTCTGGGGATCCTCACCGCGCGGAAGACCAAGAGAATCGTGTGGCAGAACATCGTCTTCGCCCTTGGAGTAAAGATCGGATTCATCGGACTGGGGATAATCGGCGAGGCGACCATGTGGGAAGCTGTATTTGCCGATGTCGGTGTCGCGCTGATCGCTGTCCTAAACGCGATGCGCATCTTGAGAAGCAACTGATACACAAAGGAGGAATCATGAGAAGGATCAGTATAGTTATGCTCTTTATCGTGCTTGGCCTGGGAGCGGTGGCAATGGCTGCTGCTAGGATAAGCGCAGATGAGCCCGTCTACGATTTCGGCGAGATCCTTGAAGGGCTCGCCGTTGTTCATACGTTCGTCCTCCAAAACGTTGGAGACGAACCCCTCACGATCGATGATATTCAGGTGAGCTGTGGGTGCACGACGACCTCCCTTGCCAAGTCTACTCTTGCACCGGGAGAATCGGTGGACCT
>JAGGSM010000136.1 GCA_021159105.1 Candidatus Bipolaricaulota bacterium | reverse complement strand
CGGGCTGCACAACCAGAAGTCGATACGGATCAAGAACGTGCTGGAGCGGATCGCGCGCGAACGGGGCTCGCTCGACATCTCTTTCCTCGCCGACCTACCCCTCGAGCAGGCGATGGATTGGCTCCTCTCATTCCCCGGTGTGGGGAGGAAGACGGCGGGGATCGTGATGCTCTTCTCGTTTGATAAGCCCTACTTCCCGGTGGACACGCACATCGGGCGCGTCACGCGGCGGCTGGGGCTCGTGGGGCAGAAGGAGGACCCGCACAGGAGGATGAACGAGCTGCTCCCACAGGATCCGAAGCTAATGCGGAGGCTGCACCTGCAGCTGATCCGCCTCGGCCGCGAGGTTTGCCATCCACGCAATCCTGACTGCTCAAACTGTCCGCTTTCTGAGTACTGCCCGGCGGCAGTATATTGATGACTGCCGTTGATGTTGACTTTGTAGCGTGTGCAGCTTGTCTGCCACGTTAAGGGGGGATGGTCAGAGCCTACCCGCCTGACTGGGACAGGAAGGTAAGCTGAAACCCTACGAAAACGTGCTCTTGGTTTGCTTTTTTGTTGGTGGGCTTAGCGAACAGGCGAGAGATTGCTTTTTGAAAGCGTATTTTCCATCATCTCCTTATGGAGGTGGAGATGGCCATTGAGGAAAAGTTGAGAGATAAACTGCGCGATCGCAAACTTACGATCGCTGTGGCCGAATCGTGCACCGGCGGGCTGCTCGGAAGCCGGATCACCGATGTCGCCGGATCGTCGGAGTACTTCCTCGGCGGGGTGATCGCCTACCAGAACGAGGTAAAGGAGGCGCTCCTTCGCGTTCCGCATGATGTGATCGAGGCGCACGGAGCGGTGAGTCCGCAGACGGCGGAGGCGATGGCTCGTGGCTGCCGCGAGCTGTTTAAGTGCGACATCGCCGTATCCATCACGGGAATCGCCGGGCCAGGAGGAGGGAGCGATGAAAAGCCTGTCGGACTCACCTACATCGGCCTTTCCACCGCTCGCGGCGTGATCTCCCGCCGCTTTCTGTGGGACGGGAACCGCACGCAGAACAAGGAGGCTTCCGTCCGCGCGGCCATGGAGATGGTCCTAGCTGTGCTGAAGGCCCCAACGTGACAAACAAGTTAGGACGTTAGAGATAGGAAAGATTTCGTGTAGCGTCGGAGCTTGTCTCCGACGTTGATCTGGTCCTTGTGTGAGACGTTTATCGTTCGCGCAGTCGCACCGCCGTGCCGTAGGCGAGGATCTCCGCCGCACCGGCCATGGTCTGAGATGTGGTGAAACGCATCCCGACGACCGCATCGGCGCCCTTGGCCTCCGCGTCGCGGATCATCCGTTCGAGCGCCTGATCGCGCGCCTGGCTGAGCATCCGCGTGTAGTCCTTTATCTCCCCTCCGACGATGTTCCTCAACCCAGCCATGATGTCCCGTCCCACATTGCGGGCGCGGATCGTGTTCCCTCGCACGAGGCCGAGCACCTCCGCTATCTCCCTTCCCTCAATCGTCTCCGTCGTCACTGTAATCATCCTTCTCCCTCCTGCGTTCGATTATCAACCCGACGATCGTTATGAGCAGCCCGGCCGCGCCGACGAGGATGACGACCTTTACGAACAGGTTGAGCCCGGGTGCGGCAACGATTGCGCGCACCAGGAAGTAGGCCGCGTATCCACCCAACAGCGCACCTGATGCGATCATCAACCAATATCCGAGCCTCAGCATCTTTCCTCCTCAGATCTCGCTCCAGTTTCTTCCCGTCTTGGCCTTCACCTCCAGCGGGAGCCTGAGATCCATCACCCCTTCCATCTCGCGCACGATCGCCTCGCGTGCCTCCGCCTCGTCCTCCTCACGCGCCTCGAAGATGAGCTCGTCATGAATCTGCAGGAGCATCTTCGCCTTCAGTGAACCTTCCTCGATCAGGCTGTCAACCTTCAGCATGGCGAGCTTGATCAGGTCGGCGGCGCTCCCCTGGATCGGGGTGTTGACCGCGTTCCGCTTGGCGAAGTTGCGCGCGGTGACGTTCTTCTCCGAGAGCTGCGGGAGCATCCGCCTCCTCCCGAGGATCGTCTCGGCGTACCCCTTCTTCGTCGCCTCCTCCACCATCCGCTCCATGTACGCCTTCGCCTGCGGGTAGGCGGCGAAGAAGCGATCGATGTAGGCCCGCGCCTCCTCGCGCGATATCCCAAGCTCGCGCGCCAGGCCGAACGGGCTGATCCCGTAGATGATCCCGAAGTTGATCCGCTTGGCCGCGTTGCGCAGCCTGTCGGTCACCTTGTCCTCGGGAACGGCGAAGATACGGCTCGCCGTCATCCTATGCAGGTCCTTCCCCTCGACGAAGGCGGAGATGAGGTGTTCGTCGCCGGACAGGTGCGCCAGGAGGCGGATCTCGATCTGAGAGTAGTCGGCGCCGATGAGGACCGAGCCATCAGGTGCGATGAACGCACGCCTGATCCTGTCACCCACCTCGGTGCGGGTGGGGATGTTCTGCAGGTTGGGATCGGACGAGGAGAGCCTGCCAGTGGCTGTAGATGTCTGGTGAAAAGACGTGTGGATGCGTCCCGTATCGGGGTTGATCGCCTCGGGGAGCCGCTCGATGTAGGTGGTGAGCAGCTTCTGCAGCTCGCGGTACTCGATCAATTTGCCCGGCAGCGGATGCTGCACGGCGAGCTCGCTCAACACGCGCGCGCTCGTCGACGGGCCGGACTTCCCCTTCTCGATCACGGGAAGGCCGAGGTGGTCGAACAGGATGTTCGCCACCTGTTTGGGCGAGTTGGGGTTGAACGTCTCACCCGCGATCTCGTACAGGTCGTGCTCGATCACCGCGAGGCGTTCGCGCAGATCGCGCCCCTGCTTCGCGAGGACCTGTTCATCGACGAGGATCCCGTTCCTCTCCATGCGCGCCAGCACGCTCACAAGAGGCACCTCCACCTCCTCGAACAGCTTGGTCGCGCCGACGCGCTCCAGGCCTGCGACGAGCTTCTCCTTGAGGCGGTAGACGATCTCCGCGTCCTCCGATGCGTAGAACGTCGCCTTGTCCACGGGGACCTGCGCGATCTTGCCGTTCTTCCCCGCGAGCTCGGAGTAGGAGAGCATGTCGTAGCCGAGGTAGTTCTTGGCGATCTGCTCCAGGTTGTGTCGCCGCTGTTCGGGGCTGATGAGGTGGGAGGCGATCATCGCGTCGAAGGAGACCCCGCGCGGATGGAGGCCGTTGCGATAGAGGACTATCAGGTCGTACTTGATGTTCTGCCCGATCAGTCGCGGCCTCTCCCCCTCGATCGCCGGGCGCAGCGCGGAGAGCACCGTTTTCAAGCTCAGCTGCTGCGGCGCGCCGAGGTAGTCGTGCCCCACCGGGATGTAGTAGCCGACGTAAGGGCGGGTGGAGATGGAGATCCCCACGATCCTCGCCCTCATCGGGTCTGTGCTCGTCGTCTCCAGATCGAGCGAGATCTCATCGCGCTCTCCTATCTCATCGACGAGCTCTGCAAGTTCAGCTTCCGTCAGGATGGTGCGGTATTCCGCCTTCCCGCCGTCCTGGTCCTTATCTTCATCCGCCTTTGCCGCCGACGGTTTCAGGGAAAGATCCTTGAGAACGGAGTTGAAGTTGAGCGCGGTGAGAAGGCCGCTCAAGGCGTCGCCATCGACCTGCCCCAGGGCGTAGTCGTCCGGCACGTCGCCGACATCGATCTTCGGATCCAAAGTGACCAAGCGCCTCGCCAGTAGGGCGTCCTGCGTGTGCTCCCTCAGTTTGTCGCGCGTGCGGGCGTTGCGCATC
>JAGGSM010000234.1 GCA_021159105.1 Candidatus Bipolaricaulota bacterium | reverse complement strand
GCTGGGAATACCGGAGGACGCATTCGTAGTTTTGGGAGTGGGGCAACTTGAGGGGCGTAAGGGGGTCGAAGACTTCCTCGATATCGCTCAGGCCTGCCCAGATCTGTCCTTCTTGTGGGCAGGGGGGCGTCCATTTGGTGTGTTGACTGCGGGGATTAGCAGGATCAACAAGAGGATCCGCGCCAGCGGAGCGCACGGCAAGTTTCCTGGCACATTCAAGTGGGACGACATGCCCAGTATCTACAACGCAGCTGATCTCTTTCTCTTCCCAAGTTATCAGGAGAACTGTCCACTGGCTCCAATGGAGGCAGCCGCCGCGGGCCTGCCCGTAATCTTCAGGGATATTCCGGAGTACACTCGGCTGTACGAAAAGCCCTATCTCAAGGCAGGGAGCACGGAGGAGTTCATTACCCTCACTAGGCGAATGGCCGAGGAGCCTTCTTTTCGTGAAGAAGGGAGGTCGATCTCGAGGGCGTTGCTCGCCCAGTTTGACAGGGAGAATATCGCCAAGCAGCTCTTGGACCTGTACCGAGATATGCTTGCCAAAGATCGCGAGGTAGCACCGAATATGTCTGGTGACAGGGGAACCTTGCCCGAATGAATAGTGGATCTTACTTGTATCGTAGTATGCTTCTTTTCGCATGGCGTTTCAGTTCTGAAGGGCTATTGTGCAGCCACGACGTGGATTCGGAGGAGTTCCTCGACGCCGAGGCGTAAGGTTCGATGTGTGCTAGAGGGAACCGCTTCGGGCCAGTCGTGAAACTATATGCTCACCGCACGCGTATGTAAGTAAACGCATGCCGGGGTGAGAGTTATGAAGCGTCTCCTTTCTCTATCGTTGTCCGCTGTTCTGTTTTTCGTGTTTCTGCAGGCGATCGTCCTTGCCGATGGGATGATCCTTCCCGATCATCCGGAGCGTGGCTGGCTCACTGTGACCTATCATCATGTCTCAGTGAGCATCGAAGATGGTGTTGTGATCACGCGTGTCGATCAGGAGTTTCGCAACGACACGTCGCAGCCTATCGAAGGGCGCTACGTCTTTCCTCTCCCGCATGGAGCCATAGTCTCCGATTTCTCGATGTGGGTCGACGGGGAGAGGCTCGAAGGGAAGGTCCTCGGGGCCGATGAAGCGCGCGATATCTACGAGGACTACGTGCGTCGTGTTCTCGACCCAGCGCTCCTAGAGTACGTCGATCGCGATACCCTTGCCGCGAGGATATTCCCTATCCCTGTCGGTGGAACGCGCAGGATTGAGCTGTCGTACACAGAAGTGCTGCAGGCCGAGAATGGGATCTATCGATATCTCTACCCACTCGACACGGAGCGCTTCTCCGCCTCTCCGCTAGAGGACGTGAGGATTGACATTGATCTAAGAACGTCGAGCCCGCTGCAGGCGGTCTACTCTCCGACGCATAAGATCGCGGTCAGTAAGGAAACGGGCAAACAGGCTTCCGTCCATTACGCTGAGGAGAACGTGCTGCCGCACAAGGACTTCATCCTCTACTACTCAGTACCGCCGGAGGAGATGGGAATGACTCTCCTTACCTACAGGGCAGCCGGCGAGGATGGATTCTTCCTTCTTATTGTCTCCCCAAGCGTTGAGGAAGAGGAGACGGCGATCGCCAAGGACCTTGTCTTCGTCCTCGATACCTCAGGGAGCATGTCTGGGGAAAAGATCGTACAGGCAAAGGCGGCATTCGATTTCGTTCTGCAAAATCTGGATCCGGAGGATCGCTTCGCTGTCGTTTCGTTCAGCGACTACCCCCGCGCGCAGAGTGATGCTCTTTTGCCGGTAAACAGCAGTACGCGACAGGAGGCATCCGATTGGGTTGGCAAGCTCGATGCTAACGGAGGAACGAACATCGACGAGGCACTTGTCACAGCGCTCTCCTTGTTCGAGAAAGACGACCGTCCGCATTACGTCATCTTCCTCACCGATGGAGAACCGACGGTCGGAGAGACAGATCCGCTCACGATCATTACTGACGTTTCTCGCGCGAATGTCTTAGGTGCCCGAATATTCTCGTTTGGTGTTGGATACGATGTGAATACTTTCCTCCTGGATCGTCTGAGCCAGGAGAACCACGGGACGACGGTCTACGTCACTCCCGATGAGAACCTCGAAGGGGCGATCTCCTCATTCTACGGGAAGATCGCCTCGCCAGTTCTCACATCACCCACAATCAAGATAGATGGAGTTGAGGCGTACGATACTTATCCGAATTCTCTTCCTGACATCTTCCGCGGGTCACAGCTTCTCCTCTGTGGCTGTTATCGTGGTGCTGGGGAGGCGACGATTAGGCTCAGTGGCGATGTTTCGGAGGGGAGCGTCTCCTTCGTTGCGAAGCGTGCTTTTCCCAATCTTGCCCTTGACGCGGACTTCCTCCCTCGCGTATGGGCTGGCCGCAAGATCGCCTATCTCTTGGATCAGTTGCGCCTCTACGGAGAGAACCAGGAGCTTGTGGACGAAGTGATCGCGCTCAGCAAGAGGTATGGGATCATTACCCCGTACACTTCATTCTTGATCGAGGAAGAACCGCTCTCGGCAGATCAGATGTCGCAAAGGATGAGCCAGGCCGCTGCGGCCCCACCGAGTGGAAAGCAGGCCGTTGCCGGTGCGTCGGCCGTGCGCAACTTAGCCGAGGATGAAGCGGCTCCGCCAGAGGGCGAAGCAGTGCGAACTGTCGATGATCGCACCTTCTTCCTCAGAGATGGCGTTTGGATTGAGAGTGCGTACGCTGATGAAGAGACAATCAAGATCGTGGCGTTCAGTAGCGCCTACTTCGACATCCTTTCCCTGAAGCCGGAGCTAGCAGCGTTCTTCGCCCTTGGGGATCGCTTGATTGTCAACATCGGAGCTGTCTACCTGGAGATCGCCCAGGAAGGGGCAGAGGTACTCACTAGTGAGATCAGGGATCAGATAACGCAGAAGTAGCTGCTTAGAGCAAGCGGGCGGCCTACTCGTAATGCGGGAGGTCGCCCGCCTCTCTTCTCACAACGGAGCATCAAGGACGGAAGGTGTTATCTGCTGGAAAGCTTCCTAAAGTGGGATAGAGTCTGTGAAGTGGCGCTTCACCCGCGTCCGCGCAGACTCCCTCGGACACGTTGGCTATGGGAGCCCGATTGGAGGTCCCTGATCTCTGCTTTCGGTATCTAATATGCTTGTATCTCCTGGCGGATGACAATATATGTGCCAGCTTGTCACTGGTTGTTATACTCTGAAACAAGGAGGTTGTATTATGGCAATTATGAGATTGTGGCATGGCAGGGTTCCTATCGCGAAGGCCGATAAATATCAGCAGTTCATGATCGACAGGGCGGCGCCAGACTACGGATCTGTCGAAGGGTTGCTGAAGCTGTACTTCCAGCGGCGAGATGAAGGGGCAGCAGCGCATTTCCTTCTTGTGACCATCTGGGAATCGATCCCCTACAGGGGTTGATTCCCCGCCTCTTGTGCCGTGCTTGTCACAAAGCTTCTTGATACACCGTCCGCTTGCGGCGCGGTAGTTCATTGGAGGCAATCAAGAAGTTTGCAGGGGAGCAACCTGAGCTTGCGAAGTACTACACAGAAGATGATGACTTTCTGCTGGAAAAGGAGAAACACGTGACCATGTATGATGTGTTTTATGAGAAATAGCTTACCTAACCGCCGAAAGGCAGCGGCAACGCACGTGCTAGTCCACTCTCGTTTCCGTCAGATGACGCAAGTCTTGTACTATGCCGCGTTATGTCCAGCTTCTGCTGCTTGATGAGATCATTTCTTCTTCTGCAGCTTTGCCCAGGTGTCGCGTAGGGTAACGGT
>JAGGSM010000161.1 GCA_021159105.1 Candidatus Bipolaricaulota bacterium | reverse complement strand
GCTCAGCGTTCTTTGCGCTCTTGCGAGAGAATGCATTCGTATCTCAAGCATGCCTGGCCATCGACCGCAACTGCGTGAGATCACTTCTTCTTCTGCAGCTTCGCCCAGGTGTCGCGTAGGGTAACGGTGCGGTTGAAGACAGGCTTTTCAGCCGTCGAATCTGGGTCGACGCAGAAGTAGCCCTTTCGCTCGAACTGGAAACGCTCACCTGGCGTTACGTTGCCGAGATCCGGTTCGATCTTGCATCCTGCAAGGACTACGAGTGACTCAGGATTGAGGCCATCGAGCCAGTCCTCTCCCTCTTCCACATCGAGCGGGTTCTCCTTGGTGAACAGGTGATCGTAAAGCCGCACTTCAGCATCGATCGCATGCTGCGCCGATACCCAGTGCAGTGTCGCTTTCACTCGCCGGCCATCGGGAGCATTACCCCCGCGGGTGGCCGGGTCGTAGGTGCAGCGAAGCTCCACAACATTGCCCGCTTCGTCCTTGACTACGTCAGTGCAGGTGATGAAGTAGGCGTAGCGCAGCCGAACCTCGCGCCCGGGGGCGAGGCGATAGAACTTCTTCGGGGGCTCCTCCATGAAGTCTTCACGCTCAATGTAGAGCTCGCGGGAGAAAGGAACCTGGCGGGTCCCGGCAGATTCATCCTCCGGGTTGTTGATCGCCGTCAGCTCTTCCACCTGCCCTTCGGGGTAGTTGGTAATAACCACTTTGAGAGGATCGAGCACGGCCATCCTACGCTGCGCGCGCTTGTTCAGATCCTGGCGCAGGCAGTATTCCAGGAATGCCACATCCACGTACCCGTCGGACTTGGTCACTCCGATTCCATGTATGAAGTCACGGATCGCCTTTGGGGTGAACCCACGGCGACGCAGCCCTCGCAGCGTGGGCATGCGGGGATCGTCCCATCCGCTGACGTGCCCCTCTTCGACGAGCTGGCGCAGCTTGCGCTTGCTCATCACGGTGTGTGTCAGGTTGAGGCGACCGTACTCGATCTGGCGCGGGCGATTGACAATCGGCAGCTGATCGAGGAACCAGTTGTAGAGCGGACGATGGTTCTCAAACTCCAGGCTGCAGGTGGAGTGGGTGATCCCCTCGATGGCATCGGACTGGCCGTGCGTCCAATCGTAGGTGGGATAGATGCACCACGCATCGCCCTGGCGGTGATGGGTGGCCCGCAGGATGCGGTACATCACCGGATCGCGCATGTTCAGGTTGGGGTGAGCCATGTCGATCTTCGCTCGCAGTGTCTTCGCCCCGTCTGGAAACTCACCGGCGCGCATCCGCTTGAACAGGTCGAGGTTCTCCTCCACGCTGCGGTTCCGATACGGGCTGTCCTTCCCCGGAGGGGTGATGGTCTTTCCGTTCTCATGGATTGCCCGACCCCGGTACTCGCTGATCTCTTCTGCGGACAGGTCGCACACATACGCCTTGCCTTCCCTGATGAGATACTCGGCCCACTCGTACAGCTGCTCGAAGTAATCGGAGGCGAAGAACAGGCGATCTTCCCAGTCGACGCCGAGCCAGCGCATGTCCTCCATGATCCCATCGACGAACTGTTGTTCCTCGGCGGCGGGGTTGGTGTCATCGAAGCGCAGATTGAATTTGCCGTTGAACTCCTTGGCGATCCCGTAGGCGAGCAGGAATCCCTTGGCGTGGCCAATGTGGATGTAGCCGTTCGGCTCCGGCGGCCAGCGCGTGTGCACCCGGCCATCGTTCTTCCCCTCGGCGACGTCGTGGGCCACGATTTGGCGGATGAAGTCTGTGTGCTCTGTTCCTTGCTTATCCGTTTCAGTATTCTCTGCGCTGTGTGATCTCTCGTCTGTCATATCGTCCTCGCTTTCGAGCTTGCCTTAAGATACCCAAACAGGAGCCAACGTGCCAGTTGTGAAGGCGCGCTCATATCACTCATGGTGCTGCCGGCAGTAACTCTTGTTACAGACTTATGACTGCTATCTCGGGTACACTGTGCCGGGAGCAGATGCTCGTTATCATCGAACTAAACTGGGGAGTGACCGACATTGTCTACAAGAACAGTTCGCCGTTTTGTGACGGGACTCTTGGTCTTGTCTTTCTTGCTGTTTGGAGTATTGGGCGTCGCACAGACTGCTGGCGACTCAGGTCTACTGGTGAAGCGCACTATTTCCACTGCGTGTGCACTGCCTGAAAGCGTCTTTCTGGTGACGATCCACGTTCAAGCTGATCGTGATATGAAAGGGGTGGGGATAGAAGAAGTCCTCCCCTACGGTTGGAAGATCCATCCACTGGAGAACGCTGGATCTGCGTTCAAGGAATCCAAAGCGCAGTGGACATTCAGTGGCAAGATCAAGGCGGGGTCGAAGATCGACATCTGCTACGAAGTGACAGTCCCGCGCGCTGACAAGCTGTACGCCGATACTCTTCCAGAGTGTTTCTCCATAACGGGCACGTTCCAGAGCAAGGTCCCCGCGATGGAGACGGCCATAGCGGGCGATTCTGACGTAGAGGTAGTCTCCTTACTTCCTGTTCTGAGCGCGATCGCTCACCTGGTGCCCGCGGGCAAGAAGCAGCCGCTCGACACGATAGACTTACGCCTTGGACAGAAGATCTCGCGCGAACAGTTGATGCGGGCGATCGAGCTTTGGAGAACTGATACAGTTATTCCCTCTACAGGGGGCGAGATGATTGACCTTCCTCTCATGGAGAAGATCATCTCGTACTATGAAACATGTACCCCGGTTGACGAAGAGCTTCCGCTGGCGAATGACTCTGTCTTGCACGCTGTGAGGACGATAACCACATTTCTTCCCGATGACACAGTCTTGCTCCCCAACGGCTGTCTAGATCCAGGAACACAGGCGAGGCAGCTCCTCGTCACTGTGGAGGTCTCTGCGGAGCATGATGCGTACGGTGCGGGCTTGCGGGAGTGGTTCCCCGCTGGCTGGCATGTCACTCCGTTGAAGAGCAACGGATTTGTCTACCGTCCTTCGCACCAGGAGTGGGTCTACCCCGAGAGGCTCGTCGCAGGAGAGAAGAGAACGATCGTCTATCAAGTTGATACCGCCCCCACGCCGCCGGAGGGGATGGACTGCCAAGGGTGTTGTGGCCTGGATGCGAAGATTGTCGGCACGATCTCCGCGGCACTTGGCTGTGGTGAGCATGACGTCACCGGCGAGGACACTGTTCACATCTGGCAATGCTTGCCGGTGATTCTGGCAATATCGCGCTGGGATGTATCGGATGACTCCTTGGATGTCACTCTGTCGAACAACATCTCATTCCCGCAGGTGCAGCGAGCCGTCGCCTACTGGCAGCAGAGCGCAGCCGTGCCCTTCACGTGTGGCTATACCGTTGGCTACGAGACGCTGAAGACGATAGTTGCCCATTGGTTGACCGGCACCCCTGTTACCGCAAGTATTGAGGGAGCCAGCACGACAACAACAGGGAGCGATGCCCTGCCGGCAGGGTCGTACAAGTGGTTGTGTCAGATGAAGGATGCGCAGCCAAGTGAGGATAAGGCGAAGGTTGCGGCAAGCCCAGTGGTTGTTGAGGCTCAAGTTGATAGGCAGATCACATGTCTTTCACCGTCCGCCACATTGAGGGCAACCGTGTCCGGCGGCATGCCTCCATACACGTATTCTTGGAAAGACTCGCAAGGAAACAAGATTGGTTCGGACAGAGAGATAATCGTTAACAAACCGGGCGAATACTTTGTGACGGTTAGCTCTGCTGGATGCTGCGCAGGGAGCGCCATGGTGACGGTGACGCAGGACATCGTTCCTCCGACGGTCAGTGCTGGACAGGATCGGCTGCTCACGTGCGCTGTGACATCCGTTACACTCGATGGAACTGTGGACGGAGGCACGCCGCCGTACACCTACGCATGGACAG
>JAGGSM010000192.1 GCA_021159105.1 Candidatus Bipolaricaulota bacterium | reverse complement strand
TTGAGTCGATGGGAATCAAGTTCACTGAGAAGACAGAGGTGATCTGACACTGAGCATGACCGAGAGCAATCTCTCCCTGGCCGGGAGCACGTGGGGATTCTTCTTCAATCGCGAGCCGGAGACGTGGCTTAGCATCCCTCAAGCCATAGAGGAACTCAAGAGCATCGGGTTCGGAGTGGAGGTGTGGACGAACCGGGGATGGGATGAGCCTTGGCTCACCGAGCAGCTCGCACGGGAAATAGCGGAGGCGTGCGCTGGCGCATCGCACGTCTCCGTGCACACTCGGCCTGAGCATTGGCAGTGGGACCCGCACGGGCTGAGTGACGAAGTTGAGTTCTGCTCCCTGATCGGAGCGAGCGCGTTGATCCTTCATCCAAACAGCCTGGGATTTGAGGGCACTTCGCCCCATCCGGACTTTCCTGGGATCAGGCGACTGGCGGCGCAGGCACGAGACCTAGGTGTACGTCTGGTGCTTGAGAATACGCCGAACACCATGTGGGCGCTGGACCTTGCCCTCGATGAGATCGGGGACGATCCGCAAGAGACGAACCTCGGGATCTGCATCGATGTTGGGCACGCCTACATCTCGCAGGATGCCGGCAGGGAGCCGATTCGAAACTACATCGAGCGCTATAAAGGGCAGCTTGTCCACCTGCACCTGCACGACAACTTTGGCGACGCCGATGACCATCTGCCGCTGCAAGAAGGATCGATCGATTGGCAGAATCTAGCTGATACCCTAAAGGCGATCGACTACCACGGCCCAGCGGTTCTGGAGCTGCAGAGACAGGGAGATCTGCTCGCTGCCTTCACCGACGCACGCGACTACCTGCGGTCACTGGGGCTGTAGGAAAGGCGGTAAACGGTGATGGGTAATGAGTGATGAGAAAGAGGCCTGTCCTGCTTTCGTAGCGTCGCAGCTTGTCTGCGACGTTGCTCGCTACGAAAAATCGGGACAGCTGCATGATACACTCTATCCCATGATTCATAATCCTTAGCCCATTACTCCATCACAGCCCTTCGTGGTCTGCCAAACAACTCACTTGGTCAGATGCTCAAGGAGCTTGCGCGCCTCCTTGGCGTGCTTCGATGGCACCTGAACCTCGACAAAGCTGAAATCCAGTGCAATACCAGACAACTCTTGCAGCTCCTCCCCGTTCACGTAGAAGGGGATATCTGCTGACTCCAGTATCGACTTGGCAACGGCGACCATTCCCTCATTTCCTGCTTCGAGCACGGTAACCAGATCTTCAGGGATCTCTTTCATTCATTCCTCCTTGACTGCTGGCAGTGTATCAACCCACGCCTGCATGAGCAAGGGCAGACGATGCCGGGCATTTCTGCTCAGTTCACCACCAAGCACAGGTGCCAGCGGGCGTTCACATCGAAGTACCAGTACCAGCCGGAGGCAGGGATCCCCATCCGCCAAGTGCCACCTTCCAGGTACCATGCCTGCGTTGGTCTACTGCTGAACGGTGGCTGAGTAGGAGGTGCGGGGAGAGTGACTTCCTCATCCGCTTGTTCAACTTCCTTACCTCCGACGATCTGGATCGCGTGCCAGCCCATCCCCCACGTAGGGACCTGCTCCAGTGATCCGAACAAAGCCACCAGTTGATTGATCGCCTCCGTGGCATCCGTGGCATATATCGGGAAGGGATCCTGCGCCGAGCCAACGGGGATCGGCAAGGGCGCATCGCAGGCGAAGACCAGGAACTCCTCGATCCCAGCAGGTGGTGTCACCGTCAGATTGTACGGTCCATCGGGAAGGTCATAGGAGGAAGAAGTGACGTAGTTGTTGGGCGAGAAGGCATTCGGGAAGATCAGCCTCACCAGCCCGTCTGGCTGGAGGTCAAACAAGTAGATGAAGGCCGGGCGGGAGATCTGCAGATGGATGACTATCTCGTCACCGACATTGACGACCGACGTATCGGTCCACACGAATACGCTAATCGGCTCGCCATTGCTGGGTGGGGATGGCAGCAGCCCAAGCGGGAACCCTTGGGTATACCCAGCAACGGAAATCCCCAGGGCCAATGCAACGATCATGATGGTTGATAGAACGCGAAACTTCATGTTGATCACCTCACCATAAGATACGCCTGGGCCGGTGTGTACGTTTCATCCGTCACGAACCGTCGATGAGGCAGAAAATCGCTCATAGCGCCTGGCGACGCAGATCCACGCCAGGACGAAGCTCCTTCTCATATGCATCAGTCTGCCGAGCAGGGTGCATCCCAGCTCGTTCGTAGACACGGTTCGCCCCGGTAAGGCTTGTCGCATCAACACCCAGACCGACCTTACTCTTTCCACGCTTGGCAAACTCCGCAAAGGCGTTGTGCAGGAGCGCCACTGCCAGCCCTCGCCGTCGCCATGGCCGCCCCACTCCAAGGACATTGACCCAACCCATCCCCCCGGATCCTCCGTGTTCTTGGGCCAACAGAGGGCTGTAGCCGCAATCTCATCGCTGTCCATCGCCAGGAACCAAAGCGTCGGATCGAAGTTCTTATCCTCCGTGATCCAGTGATTCCACAACTTCAGCTCCTGCTCTAGCGGGGTATCGAAGAACCCCCAGTGATCCTTGAACTCATCGCGTACCGCGTTCACTACCGGAAGCAGGTTGCTCTTGGGATCGAACGTACGCACCTCTATCCCTTCGGGCCACTGTGGAGCCGGGATCTGACCATCCAGTGCAACCTCCATACGCCAGAAGTGTCGGACGACATCAAACCCATGTGCTTCCAGAAGGGCCTTCGCGCTTTCATCTTTGGAGTTCACCCCGTGTCCGAGGGAGACTTTGGCCTCCGCTGGAGCTTTGGCGATTGCCTCGCGGGCACGTTCTTCCTCCCACGCAAGAAGGGCTGTACCGATCCCACGACCGCGGTACTCAGGATGCACTCTACCCCAGCTGTGAACCCGGATATGCGGTTCCTCCGCATCCCAAATTTCACCATAGCCGACAAGTTCCTCGTTGGGGGTTAATACGACGCGGGTGTCCGTCTCCAGGTTGAACATCGGCGTCTTCCAGTCAACCTCTTGTTCGTGAAGGTCGTGCTGCCGCACTCCGAGAAGATCCAACGAACACGCGTTGAACAGATCTACAGCTTTCTTCAGATCGCCCATAACTGCCGGACGCTCGATGAAGCCGTTAGGTATATCAATATGCATCATTACTCCTTGTCTTATATTTAGTACGATAACACTGTTGTTCGTAATCTGACTCAACTGTGATTGCTTGGCGTGTGGGTGTTTCTTTGAGTGCGAAGCTACGAAAACGTAGCCTGTTGTGAAACCTGGTGAAATCTACGAAATTGCGACTTAGATCGCAGCTAGATTGACTTCCGTTGTCCCAAAGAAGGAAACCACAACGCTCTGCTTGGTTACATCGTTTGTCATAGTCGCCTCCTCCTTATGGGCATGCCCTGCTGGCATTACTTGGGTCCAATCACACCGTACGAACGATGCGATTTCGTGTTTCGTCATTCGCAGTATACCAGAGATGTGTGTTTCGACACAAGGAGAAGGGGCCACGGCCTTTGTCTTGATCCCTTCGTGCTCTTCGTGTCTGCCTGTCCTTCGGACGCAGACAGGTCCTTCGTGGTGAGTAAGTTCATCCTCTTTCGTTCTGCATTCCACGTTCCCAGCTTCGCGTTCCGCGTTCCTCACTCCAAGTTCCATATCCCGAGTCGACCACCGCTACCTATCACTTACTGCTGAATCATCCGTGGCTATTGCTTCCCTTTGCGCCTCCGCGTCTCTGCGAGAGGATGCTTTCTTCTTTGTCATCACTCGTCAAGCACCGGCGATTACTGCTTCACAGCCCGTGTGGCGATGAACGAGTCGCAGTACTTGGAGATCAGCTCGCCGGGGAATGTGTCCT
>JAGGSM010000113.1 GCA_021159105.1 Candidatus Bipolaricaulota bacterium | reverse complement strand
CAAGAAGCACGAAGGGTCAAAAGCAATGGTTTTGTGTTTGTTCTAGCGATCCTGAGATGAGCCTCCCGCTCAATTGCAAAGCCAATACCCGGTTCAGGAGCTCCACCAAGCCAATTTTCGTGTCCTTCGTGCTCTTCGTGGTGAGTCGCACTTGAGCGCAAGTGGCGCGGGCGGAAGAAGTTCGAAGCATCTCCCGCCCACGTCCAATTACCTTTAGACCGGCACGAACTGCAGGCCGTGGATCTTGCGATCCCCGCTCTGCCGCACGACGCCAATCGTTGTCCTCACGCGCTTTCCGAGCTTCGGCTTCTCGTCTAAGAGCTGGCCAGTGGCGCGCAGACCGCTGTCCAGTTCAACGATCGCCAGCCGTAGGTAGCGCCGTTCGTAATCTAGCGGTAATGCGTAGAGGTCGGTATAGGTCAACACCTTCCCCTGTCCCGCGATTTCGAGCGGCTCAAGTTTCTCCGATCCGCACTCAGGGCAGCGGGCGTGCGCCGGGTACATCTCCTTGCCGCAATCCTTGCAGCGAGCACCGTACACTTTTTCGTTCATGATCAGCCCTCCCGTGTGAGCACTGTCGCGACAACGTTGTTCCCGAATCCACCAAAGTTGCAGGCAAAGGCGTTCTTGGCGTTCTCCACCTGTCGCTCGCCGGCCTCACCACGCAGCTGCCACGTAAGCTCGACGAGCTGCGCCACGCCGGTGGCACCGACCGGGTGCCCTTTCGCCTTCAGACCACCTGATGGATTGATCGGAAGCTTCCCGCCGAGCGAAGTGACACCATCGGCGAGTGCCTTGTGCCCCTCCCCCTTCTTGAAGAAACCAACCTCCTCGCTCTCGGCGATCTCCAGGATGGTGAACGCATCGTGTAATTCTGCGACATCGATATCCTGTGGCGTCAGTTCCGCCATGGCGAATGCTCTCTCTGCCGCCAAACGAACGGCCGTCAATTCGGTTGGATCGGGGCGCTCGTGTACCGCGTGCGTGTCGGTTGCCTGACCGATCCCAGCGACATGCACAACCTGTCGTCCCAGCTTCTCAGCGATCTCCTGCGTGGCGAGGACCACGGCGGCGGCCCCGTCGCTCACTGGGCAGCAATCGAACATGTGCAATGGCTCGGCGATCGGGGGGTTGTTCACCACTGCTTCTGGAGCGGTGAGGATCCCTTCCATCGTCACCGTCTGATGAATGTGCGCGTAGGGGTTCTTCATCGCGTTTGCGTGGTTCTTGATCGCCACCATCGCCAGGTGTTCGCGCGTGACGCCGTAGCGTTCCATGTACAACCGGGCGAACATCCCGGCCAAGCCGGGGAGGGTGACGCCGTAGATGTACTCAGCCTCGGGGTGAGATAGGCTGGCGACGAAGTCCGTCGCCTCAAGGTTGTTCACCGCGCGCATCATCTCCACCCCGGTGACGAGGACGACATCGGCCATGCCGGAGGCGATCGCCTGATAGCCCACCTTGAATGCCGATGCACCGGATGCCGGACCGTTCTCCACCGATTCCGCCATCGCCGGGAGTAGATTGAGGCTGTCAGCGAGGGCGCTAGCGATAGCAGTCTGCTTGTTCAACCGCGCCGCGCCCATGTTAGCAACGACAACCCCATCCACCTTCACGTCCCCCAGATTGGCATCGTTCAATGCAGCGAGCGAAGCCGTGGTCATCAATTTCATGAGCGGCCACTCGGAGCGACCGAACTTCGTCATTCCCGCCCCGATGATTGCTACCGGCCTCATTTTTCGCCTCCCTTACCGCCGAGCACCTGTGCCACAACCTTCTCCTCCTCTGGCAGGACGATCGTCTGCGCTCCAGCCAGGAGTTTCTCTGACACAGGACGATGTCCGGAGACGAGGCGCGGCTTGGCGGCGAGGTACGTCTCCTTGTTCAGGACCCAGGATGGGCCTCCGCCGAGCTCGTGTGGAACCTCGTACTTCTTCTGTAGCGGGTACTCGATCATCCAACGGCGGAAGCCGATCGGGCTCTCAGCGACGATCAGCACCTCCTCCTGATTGAGGAAGTCCATGTGGTACTCCATCTTGGCGGCAAACAGGTGTGAACCGACGCGCAGACCGCGCCGGATGGTAAGCGTGTGGTAGCTCATCCCCACCTTCTCATCGACCATGTGCCCGTTGACGATGCCGGCGAGCACGCCGTCGATAAGCCCGACGAGGACGTATTCGTTCTTCACGCGGTAGCGCTTGTATGCCAAAAGCTCACCGAACAGGCGCGCCGAGACGATGTCATAATAATCCCGCTCCACCCACAGCAGCGGGTAGATCGCCTCGAGAAGGATCGGCACCTCCTCCCGATCGAGCTGTCGCACTACCATCTTCTCCCCGCTGGCCAGGGTAATCACCTTCGGCGGGTAGGGGGGCATCTCCAGTTCCGGCGGCCGCAGTAGGGCTTCAAGCTCGTCAACATTTGCCATACAAAGTCTCCTTTCACGCGTGTAATATCTCCTTCGCACAGGTTTCTCACCGTGTCGCAAAGCAACCTGCGGGAAACAAGCATCATTCTACACGCAAAGCTCACGTTCGACCATTCTACAGCATCACAAGAAGAACGGGCCTCCATCTCTGAAGGCCCGTATTTGACGTCTAACTAATACTAGTTGATCTACTAGACCCAACCGCGCAGCTTCATCGCCTCGGCGACGCGCTGCACCGCGACCATGTAGGCGGCGATGCGGTTGTCGACCTTCTGGCTCTGTGCCATTTCGTGGACGGCATGGAACGCGTCGACCATCTTCTCTTCGAGGCGCGCGTGCACGTCTTCCAGCTTCCAGTAGTACCCACCGATGTTCTGCACCCATTCAAAGTAAGAGACGGTAACGCCACCGGCGTTGCACAGGAAGTCGGGGATGATGTACTTGCCGTTCTTTGCCAAGATCTCGTCGGCCTCAGGGGTCGTGGGTCCGTTTGCCACCTCGGCGATAAGGGAAGCCTTGATCGCTTCGGCATTCTTCTCGGTGATTACGTTCTCGATCGCTCCAGGAATGAGGACATCGACATCGAGCTCGAGGAGTTCGCTGTTAGTAATCTTCTTCGTCCCAGCGAGTCCAGAGACGGAGCCGGTCGACTTTTTCTGCTCGAAGGCCGCTTCGGGATCGATTCCATCGGCGGAGTAGGCACCGCCGCGGGAATCGCTGACCGCGACGATCTTGCTGCCAGCCAGTTCCTTCATCAACTTAGCCGCGTAGTACCCGGCGTTTCCATAGCCCTGAATAGCGACGGTTGCGCCCTTGAGGTTCATGCCGAGGACCTTTGCTGCCTCGATGATCGTGTAGACGGCTCCGCGCGCAGTCGCGTCACCGCGTCCGAGCGATCCACCGAGCGGGATCGGCTTACCGGTGATCAACCCCGGGGTGTTGTAGCCGACCATCTTGGAGTACTCGTCCATCATCCACGCCATGATCTGAGGGGTCGTGTAGACATCGGGAGCGGGGACGTCCTTCTCCGGGCCGATGAACCGGCCGATGGCGCGGATGAACCCGCGCGCGACCCGCTCCAGTTCTCCCTGAGATAGCTCCTTCGGGTTGCATACTACTCCGCCCTTTCCTCCACCGTAGGGGATGTCTACGACGGCGCACTTCCAAGTCATCCAGGCGGCGAGCGCCTTCACCGTGTCGATCGTCTCTTCCGGGTGGAAGCGGAGACCGCCCTTTGTCGGTCCGCGGGCATCGTTGTACTGCACGCGGAATCCCTGAAACACCTTTGTCGTGCCATCATCCATCTTCACCGGGAAGTGAACCTCAAGCGTCCTCATCGGCTCGCGCAGGACCGCGTGCACCTGTGGATCGAGGTTCAGCTTCTTCGCCGACTTGTCGAGCTGCCGCTGAGAGATCTCAAACGGGTTGAGCGTTGGGCCATTGGCCATGGTTACAACCTCCTAAGAGC
>JAGGSM010000172.1 GCA_021159105.1 Candidatus Bipolaricaulota bacterium | reverse complement strand
GCGAACAGGGAATTACCATCGATGTCGCCTACCGCTTTTTCTCCACTGACAAACGTAAATTCATTGTTGCCGACACCCCCGGCCATGAACAATATACCCGCAACATGGTTACCGGCGCCTCCACCGCCAACCTGGCAATCATCCTGGTTGACGCCCGCCAGGGCGTTGTCACCCAAACCAGGCGCCACACGTTCATTGTTTCGCTCCTGGGAATCAAGCACGTTATCCTGGCGGTCAACAAAATGGACCTGGTGGACTACGACCAGGAAGTTTTCGACAAAATCTATACCGACTACCGCGAATTTATCACCCGGCTGAAGATTCCCGATCTCCACGCCATTCCCCTCTCCGCCCTCAAAGGCGACAACGTGGTGGAAAAATCAAAACACACTCCCTGGTATTCCGGGCCGCCGCTGCTGGAACTGCTGGAAACCATTCACATCTCTTCCGACCGCAACCTTATTGATTTTCGTTTTCCCGTTCAATACGTCCTGCGCCCGGATGCCGGTTTCCGCGGCTATGCCGGGAAAATAGCTGCCGGTGTTGTCCGTCCGGGTGATGACATCCTTATCCTGCCGTCGGAGAAGAGAACCAGGATCAGGGAAATCATCACCTGTGACGGCAATCTGGACTATGCCTTCCCTCCCCAATCGGTGACCTTGACCATCGCCGACGAGATTGACATCAGCCGGGGGGATATGCTGGTTCATCCCGATAATATTCCCAGGGCTGGCCGTCATTTTGAGGCCATGCTGGTCTGGATGGATGAAAAGCCCCTGGACAGCTCGCTCAACTTTTTCTTCAAGCACACTACCAAAACCACGAAGGTACGCATTGATAAAATACGCTATAAAATTAATGTCAACTCACTGCGCAAGACCGAAACCGAAAATCTGCAACTTAATGAAATTGGCCGCGTGGTCTTAACCACCAGTACGCCAATCTTTTTTGATCCTTATCTGAAAAACCGTCAGACCGGCAGCTTTATTATCATTGATCCGCTTACCAATAACACTTAGGCGGTAGGCATGATCATCGACCGGGTGGCCAGCGACCAGCTGCCTTCACGCATAACTTCTCCGGACTCCGCAACCCGACCCGACCGCAGCCTGATAACTTCAGCGGAGCGCCAAACCAGGATGAAACAAAAGGGGGCCACCATCTGGATTACCGGCCTCCACGCTTCCGGCAAGAACGAACTGGCTTACGCCCTGGAACGGCAACTTTTCGATCTCGGCCACACCGTCGTCGTTCTCGACGGCGCTTCCGTCCGCTCCGGCCTCAGCCGGGAGCTGGACTTTGACCCGACCGACCGCGCCGAACACCTGCGCCGGGTGGCGGAAACCGCCAAGATTATCAACGACCACGGCATCCTGGTAATTGTCGTTTTCATTTCTCCCCGGCGGTCCATCCGGGCGCAGCTGGCCGAAATCATCGGCAGGGAGCGTTTCCTGGAAGTTTATGCAAAAGCCTCCCTGAACTGGTGCCGACAGCACGATGCCACCGGCCTTTTTGCCAAGGCGGAGCAGGGAAATCTTCGTTTTGTTCCGGGCATCGATATCGCTTACGAAGAACCGCAAACTCCGGATTTAACCATCCCGATGGAAACGATGAGTGCCTCAACGGCAGTGGAGCAAATCATCAAGCAGCTTCGCGAGAAAAAATTTATCGCTTTCAATTGAATAATATGGTTACAATATTCTCGGCTTCCAGATTCCCAATCCAGAATTTTCAAGGTACCCTTAAAGGAGACCATCAAGATGCAGGCCATAAAAAAATTGTTAAAACTGATGTATCGGTGCCGGCACGGTAATACTCCGTGACGTACCCGATTTTGCCCTCATGGTCGGCAACCCGGCCAAACATATTGGTTGGATGAGTAGATACGGTGAACAAATGCCATTGTCCCTCGAAGGAAGTGGCAGTTACGAATGTCCACATACCGGGGACAGGTACAGTCTTAAAGAAGGAAAGGTGCGTATATGCAGATAGACGCCATATATGATAACGGAATCATCAAACCATTGGTGCCGTTGAAACTGAAGAAAAAAAGTAAGAATGAAAATCATTATCCCTTTTACGAGAGGTAAAATCAATTAATGAAAAAACTTCCGATTGGTATACAGACATTTGCGAAGCTTGTTGACCCAGCTGAAAATAATATTTACGTGGATAAAACCGAGGCCATCAACACTTTGGCTAAATCCGGACAATACTATTTTCTCAGTCGTCCGCGTCGCTTTGGCAAAAGTGTTCTGCTTAGCACTCTGGCCGAGCTTTTTGCCGCCAACAAACCACTTTTTCAAGGTTTGTTCATCGAGGATAAGTGGGATTGGGAAACCTGCTACCCGGTTATCAGAATCAGCTTCGGCAGCGGGGATTTCAGAACGGAAGAAAGTTTCGATGTTACCTTGCATGATAATTTGCGCGGCAATCAACGCCGTCTCAAGCTTGATAAGGAAGATTTCCCAAAACATCCCAATTCATGTTTCCGTGAAATCATTGAACTAGGTTTCCAAAAATACCAACAAAAGGTCGTCATTCTTATTGACGAATATGACAAACCCATTCTCGATCATATTACCGATCAAGATGTTGCCCGGCGCAACCGGGACAAATTGAAAAGCTTTTACAGCACCATCAAAGATCTTGACGAATACATCAAATTTGTCATGATTACCGGGGTTTCAAAGTTCGCCAAAATGAACCTCTTCAGCGGCCTGAACAACCTCCAGGACATCACCCTTAATGCCAAATATGCTACTATCTGCGGCTATACTCACGCCGAGGTCGAAAAGAATTTCAGCGATTACCTCTCCGGGGTAGATACGGAAAAACTTAAGGAGTGGTACAACGGTTACAACTATTTTGGCGAACCGATCTACAACCCCTTCGATATTTTACTCTTTTTTTCAAATAACAAGGAATACCGGTCTTACTGGTGGAGCACCGGCAACCCCAGCTTTCTGATCGACCTCCTGAAAGATCAGCGCCGCTATCTTCCGGAACTGGAAAACTATATTGCCGACGATATCATTCTCGATTCTTTTGATGTTGACCACATCGATCTCGTAGCCCTTCTCTGGCAGACCGGTTATCTGACATTCGCTGAAAAAATAGATAAATTCGGCTCCGTCCTCTATAAACTTAAAGTACCCAATCGCGAGATACAACTTTCATTAAACACCTTGTTTATAGATTATCTTACTAATCAAAAAAATGAGAAATTGGAATTTCGTTCTCGGCTTTTCGATGCTTTACACGCTGGAGATCTCACACTTTTTCAGCAGGCTTTATTTCAGGTTTTCGCTGGGATTCCCTACCAGAATTACGCCAACAAAATCATAGAAAAATATGAAGGTTATTATGCTTCAGTAATTTACGCCTATCTGGCCTCTTTAGGAATTTCATTTACCGCCGAAGATGTTACTAATAAGGGACGGGTTGACATGAGCATCCAGCTCCCGGACAAAGTTTACATAATTGAATTCAAAGTCGATCAACCCGGCAAAGCTCTGGAGCAGATCAAAGCCCGAAACTACCATGAAAAATACCAGTCTTCTGACCGTACCGTCTACATCATCGGCATCAGCTTTGACTCGAAAGAGAAAAACATTACCGATTTTTCCTGGGAAGTAATCAAGTAATGTGTTCCCAGAATTGTCCGCCTGAAATAATCGAGTTTGCCTCATTGCCTCTTCCCCGGAGGAAAAGATGACTTATATTGAAAACCGAAAACAGGAGAGCATCATGAAAGCAGAATTTACTGCAATTATGGAAGAAGCACCTGAAGGTGGATATTGGGCGATATGCCCGGAGATACCTGGTGCCAATGTACCCTTGGTGCCAATGTACCCTATGTACCCTCTATGTACCCTAAAGGGGACGCTACCCTTTAAGTGGGTAATGG
>JAGGSM010000017.1 GCA_021159105.1 Candidatus Bipolaricaulota bacterium | reverse complement strand
AGGACAAAGCGCTTGATTACATCGGCCCAATTCTCGGCGCACCTCAAGCGCACACCCAATTACCCGATTTGACAGTTCATCAAATTCCATTCTTCGTGTCCCTCGTGCCCTTCGTGGTGAGTCCTCTTGAGGGTTCTTTGTGAGCGACATTGGTCATTATCACATCAACTGCCAAACGTGGCAGACAAGCTGCCTCGCTACACAAGCACAAAGCTTCCTGTTTCTTGTTCTCACCTGTGCCCTTCCCGCGCGTTCTTTGTGGAAGGTACTGCCTTTTCCGTTCGGCGTTCCCTGTTCCGCGCTCCAAGTTCATCTCACTCTGCGTTCCGAATTCCGAGTTCCGCGCTCGCCGCGTTCATCTTTGCCTTGGCTGAGGCGACCTTCTTCCTGATCCCATCAGTAACGCCCTTTCGCTCATCGATCCTTATCCCGATTGAGATGCGGTTGGAGTTTTCGAGCATCCGCTTGCGGCAGGCCTTGATCACCGCCATCACCTCGTCCCAGTCTCCCTCGATGTTCGTCCCCATGGCGTGATGTTCGTATTTAAGCCCGCTCTCCTCGATGATCTTGAACACCTCGGCGACGTAGGCACTCACCGATTCACCTGCGTCGGTGGGGAAGATCGTAAAATCGACGATCATCTGTCGCTCCAGTACTGCAGATCCAGGTCCACCTGGTCCCCTTCGCCCTTGATCTTGATCGTATGCGATGTCGGATCGAGGGTGACATACGCCCATGACGGGAGGCTATCGTGTTCGTCGGTCAACTGGTCGAATTCGATGTAGTGGATCCCGTTGATCACGGTGTGGTCGTTCTCATGATCGTGCCCCTCGAAGACGGCGATCACCACGCCGGAGTCCTCCATCACCTTCTGCACTTCCTTGTTGTGCAGCACCTCCGGGCCACCGCCTGATAGCAGGTCCTTGTCGACCTCCAGGCGCTGGTGCACGCAGACAATCGTCGGCTTGTCCGTCGCGGCGAGATCGGTTGCCAGCCAATCAAGCTCAGACTGCGGGATGTTTCCCTGTACCACCCAACCGGAGTGGCCGAGATCCTCTCCCTTCTTGTTGTACTGCGCATCGAGGATGACGAAGTGGTACGCACCGGCATCGAAGCTGGTGAACGTCTCCGTGGCAGCGGTGTGAGCGAGGAACTCCTCTTTGGAGAGGTCGTACATGTCGTGGTTTCCCAGCACGTAGTAGCGCGGGGCATCGAGCTTGGCGTAGATTGCCTCTGCCTGGTCGAGGATGCCTACGATACGCGCCGGATCGCCCAGGTCTGCTCCCATGACGAAGGCTCCGTTCACGAAGTCGCCGAGCTGGATGACGAGGTCCGCCGGCCAGGCGTTCATCGCATCGACGCACGCTCCCAAGCGCTGCGGATACGTGGTCATCACCTTATGCTCGACGGGCGAGTCCGTATCGTGCGCGTGCAGATCGGTAAAGATCCCGACGTGCAACACCCCAGCGTTTGTATCATCTCCAACGCCAACGAGCGCCAGGCTCGCGACAAGAACCGCACCAACAAGCACAATCAGTAGAAGCCTTCCTCTCTTCATCTTCTCCTCCTTCATTACTCTCTTTCCCTAGCCTAGCATCAAGCGCAGCGGTTGACAAGCTACGCGCAGATGCTACCCTGTGGGGACAGTTCGCAAAAGGAGATCGATCAATGCAGATCAGTCAGATGCAACAGGAAGTGCACCGCACCGCTGTTGAACACGGTTGGTGGGAGGCTCCGCGCCCGGTCGGCGAGGTGTTGATGCTGATGGTGACGGAGATCGCCGAGGCGATGGAGGCCTACCGCAGCGGCAACCCGGAGAGCGAGAAGATCCCCGGGTTCTCCCAGATGGAGGAGGAGCTGGCCGACGTTGTGATCCGCCTGCTCGATTACGCTGGCGGGGAGAACCTTGATATCGAGGGGGCGCTCCTGGCGAAGATGGCCTACAACGAGAAGCGCCCCTACCGTCACGGAGGGAAGCTCGCCTAGTTTACTCCCGAGGCATTCATGGCCGCGTGTCGACCCAGATCGAATCCCTTGAGGTTCGTCTGGACGATCTTCTCTCCCTTGGTGGAGAAGACCTGTGCGATCGCCTCGCGCAGCGCGGCTTCAGGCACGCCGATGAACGACGAGCCCGCACCGAGCACGACCATGTTCGCGCAGAGGATCGAGCCCGCTTCCTTGGCGATGGCGACGGCATCGATCAGCAGATGGTGCGGTAGCGCTTCGATGCGCCTCGTGATCTCATCATCCTGCGGATAGGAAGGCACGTTCTTGAAAGGAACAGAGTTCGTTACGACCATCCCTTCAGCCTTCAAGTACTCCAGATAGCGCAGCGCTTCCAGCGGCTCTGTGGCGAGGATCAGATCGGCCGATCCTTCACTGATCAGGTCGGAATAGATGGGCTTGTCGCTCAGGCGCACGTGGCTTTGCACCACGCCGCCGCGTTGGGCCATCCCGTGCACCTCGGCCTGTTTGATGAACAGGCCAGACTTCAACGCCGCTTCGCCGATCACCGCGGCGATCGTCAGTAGCCCCTGCCCACCGACTCCAGCTAGGATAACATCATTCTTCATTGTTGGCCTCCTTTGCGCGCGTGCCGGCGCAGCGTCTGCACGCACTCTCGCACGGCGATGATCACTGACGTCCCCTGATGCTTGATCTCCCTTTCGATCACGGCCACATTCTGCTGGTGATTCTTGGGGAGGGGCACGATCGTCTGGATGTGCTCATCGCTCACTCCCAAGCCGCGGCAGATGGCAGCGAGCCTGTTTGTGGCCTTTGAATCCTGCCCGCCGGTCATGGCCACGGTGAGGTTATCGAGGATGATGATCGTCACCGGCGCATCCTCGCTGATGCAATCGAGGAGTCCGGTCATCCCCGAGTGGGTGAATGTGGAGTCCCCGATCACAGCGACCGCTGGCGCGAGGCCTGCATCGGATGCCCCCTTGGCCATGGTGATCGATGCCCCCATCTCGAGGGATGTATCGATCGCCTCGAGCGGAGGGAGTGCCCCCAGCGTGTAGCAGCCGATGTCGGAGAAGACGCGCCCCTGCGGGTAGCCTTTCATGACCGCATTCAGTGCCTTGTACGTGTCGTCGTGTGGACAGCCCGGGCAGAGGGCCGGTGGGCGCGGCACGAGGATGTCTGATTGAGGAAGACCGGGCGGCATCGGCAGGTCGAGCGCACGCGCGACAATCCCTGGATTGAGCTCTCCAGTGCGCGGGACCGTGCCATCGAGCCGGCCGTGGATGACCTCGTCTCGATCTCCGAGGAGCCCGCGCAGCTTCCCCTCGATGTATGGATATCCCTCTTCAAACAGGATCACCCGATCGCACTGCGCGAACAGCTTGCGCACGAGGGCAAGAGGGATCGGGTACTGCGAGATCTTCAGCAGCGGATGAGGGCAAGCACCGGCGTATGCCTCCTGTACGTAGTTGTAGGCGATTCCACTAGCGATGATCCCCACGCTCTTGTCTGGGCCATCCTCGTATCTGTTGAACGGGCTGGTCTCACTTTTTGCTGTCAGTTGCGGCTGACGAGCGATCAGATTCTTGTAGCCCTCTCTCGCGTTCATCGGCAGCAGAATGTATTGACGTCGATCCGCCGGAGGAGCCAGTTTGTTCTTGTCCAGCGTTTCACCCAGCTTAACCACAGAGCGGGAGTGGGCCAGGCGCGTCGTCAGCCGGATGAGGACGGGGATTCTCATCTCCTCTGAGAGGGCAAAGCCGTAGGCGGGAGCATCGTAGGCCTCCTGCTGGTTCGATGGCTCGATGCAGGGGACGAGGGCAAGGTCGGTGTACAGGCGTGAGTCCTGCTCGTTCTGCGAGGAGTGCATCGATGGATCATCGGCCGCGTTGATCAGCAAGCCTCCGTTGGCACCAGCGATCGCCGCGTTGACGAACGGGTCGGCGGCGACGTTCAGCCCGACGTGTTTCA
>JAGGSM010000020.1 GCA_021159105.1 Candidatus Bipolaricaulota bacterium | reverse complement strand
CAGGTCACCGTTACGGTCGTTGCGGTGAACGATACCCCGGTACTGGTAGAAGATCTGTTCCCAACCGAGGCTGACACACCTGTTCATTTCACATTGCGAGCAACCGACCCGGAGTTGGACACGTTCTACCCGGAGGATGATCCGCTAACATTCACAATTGTCGACGGGCCGAGGCATGGAACGATCGATGGCGACCTCACGCAGATTGTCTATGAGTCGCCGCACACCGCGATCGTCGAACTCACCTACACGCCGGACGCGGGATTCTCCGGAGATGACAACATGACATTTTCAGTGACTGATGGCGGTGGCGCTGTCGGCACGGCACAGACTCACTTCAAGGTGGGAGTGCCTGCCGAAGAGGGCATCCTCTCGGGTAGGTGGACAGGGTCAATGACGCTCGATGGACAGTCCTTCTCCTTCACTGCGTTCAGCACGAGCATTGCCGCCGTCTATCAGATAGGTTCATTCCGCACGCAGGCCACGGCCAGCTGGTCGATGGATTCCTTCACTTCCTTCAGTGTAAACACGAGCTTCCCGTTGGGTGAACTGTCGATCACGTCAAGCTTATCCTTTGATCCCATCGGCCCGGACTACTTTCGCTACTGGCAGACGACCACCCGCTTTCCGATTGCGGACTTCGACCTGTCAGGCACGTTTTACCTGGCGGCCAACCAGACCAACACCTATACACTGTTCGTCGCAACGTGGAAGATAGATGATGTGTCGGTCACCAGCACCACGCGCCTCACCGGGCCGGAATTCTGCTTTGCCAGCGAGAACATCACCGCACGCTGGGGGTGGCCCGGCTGCGACATCGATATAGACGCTCACCTCTCTATCATCCAGCAGGGCTTCGACTATTTCTCGTTCACGTTCCGCAACATCCCGATTCTCCCTCCAGATGCGATCGGGATTGGAATATTCCTGAGAACCACGACCACCTTCTCGCTCACGAGCAAGTCCATAGACGCAACTATCTACTGCGAGACGGACTGGCTCGACTGCTTCCGCGTGTTGTGCGAGGTGGTGGGAGGAGATGGAGTGAGCATCGATGGCATCTCCCTGTACGGATTACAGTTCCAGACCACTTTCCCCGGCGGGGTGAGCGTACGTGACGACACATCGTTTGCAGAAGAGAAGAACGCTTCGTTGACCGGATACTCCGATTACTTCGAGCGGTTTAGCCTGTCAGGTCCAACCGAATCCTGCTGCGGCTCACCGGGCAACTGGGAGATTCGTACCTACTTCCAGTGCACATCTACGACCCTCTTCGATTGGGGAATGACATCGATCAAAGCAACAGAAGTCCTGACGGACGCGGTGCGCTTCTCGATCGGCCTCAACTTCCGCGCCACTGCGCCCATTTGGCAGATAACGCTCGGTTGGCAGGTCAACTGGTAGAGAGATCGATCTACGATCGAACAACCAGCGGGGCTGAGCTGTTGGAGAAGATCCGATGACTCGGCCCCGCGCTCTTTGTCACCTGGGGCCAACTAGCCGCACAGGTTTCCATTGGCAAGGGCATGTAGAGAATCAGCCACAAAGCGCGGAGCGTAGGCATGCGTCTGAATCATCTCTCTTTGGGTGACCCCGGTGAGGACAATTGCGCTATCGATCCCTGCCTCGCGCGCCCCAAGGATGTCCGTCTCCATGCGATCGCCGATCATCAACACCTGCGAGGGGGTACAGCCTGCCATCTCAAGTGCAACATCAAACGCGATCTTCGCTGGCTTACCCACAATGACCGTCGGAGGATACCCCATTCCCGTGAGTGCGCCGATGGTCGCTCCTGCACCAGGGCGTGGGCCGTCGGTCGTTGGGAACGTGCGATCTGTGTTCGTCGCCAGGAACCTCCCGCCACAAGTTGAGAGAGCGACGAGAGCCTCGGTCAGTTTGCTGTAGTCGAGAGAGCGATCCATTCCAGCGACTATCCATTCGGCCTCTTGCGGCGCTACAAGCCTGTGTCCCGCCGCAGCGATCTCAAGGCCCAGGCCCTCCTCCCCCAGCACCCACACCCGCAGCAGACCGTAGTGATCGCGCAGATACTCGGAGGCGATGAACGCGCTGTTCACGATATCTTGTTCTTCAATCGGAAAACCGGCTTTCTTAAGGCTCGATGCCACCTGCTTCCTGCTGCGCGTGGAGTTGTTCGAAAGGAGGAGCACCCTTCCCATCCTCTGCAGTCTTGCCACCCCCTCGATCGCTCCGGGGATGACCTCACCCCCACGTACGAGCACCCCGTCGACATCGAGGAAGAAGGCATGGTAAGAATCGAGAGCTTCATTTTTCATGTGCAGATAGTACGCGAGAACCGCCTGTGTCTACACCCACACATTGGAGAGCAGAAAGAACGTCAGAAAGAACATGGAGAGGATGATGATGATCGCCTCCTCAAGCTGAAACATGCGTTGTGGGAGACGAATTGGATGTTTCTTGAGGGCAAGATGGATGATGTAGCCCATGGCGATTATGCCCACGCTCTCGAGCGCTTTGAGCGGGTCCAGAGAAGAAAAGCCCTGCCCGCGCGAAACACCGCAGGTCAGCAGCGGCAAGGAGGCGATGATCGGCACGCATAGGACCGCGAAAGAGAACGTCTTTGATCGCTCCCCTCCCGGACCGCGGCGCGGGTCGATGAGCCCAGTGATCTTGGAGAAGGTGATCACCGTCCCCAGTGTCATCAGGACAAGCAGCAGTTGCAGCCAGATGGAGTCCGTCGAGGCACCGAGTAGCCCCTTCGCAGTGAACCCGGCAAGGGGAGGAAGGCCGACTATTGCCAATGTGCCGACGACGAGGGCAATGCGCGTCTGCCGCGGTATCCTCCCTTTCTGCACGATCTGCTGCGAGATGAAGGCCGAGCCTGTCGCGCGCACAACCTCTCCCGAGGCGAGGAACAGCAGGCCCTTGAACAGGCCATGGGCAAGCGCATAGGCGAGCGTACCGGCTATCGCCAGTGGTGTGCCGATCCCAACCCCGATGAGGATGTAACCAACCTGTGAGAGGGTACTAAACGCGAGCATCCGCTTCAGCTCATAAGTAAACATCGCATACACTGCCCCGATGATCCCGGTCAGCCCTCCCATGACAATGAGCACGAGAGATACACTGCCCCGATGATCCCGGTCAGCCCTCCCATGACAATGAGCACGAGCGATATGTCTAGGAACGTCGATAGCCGCAGCAGGACGACAACCCCCATCTTGATCACCAGACCTGACAAGAGGGCGGAAACGGCAGGAGAGGCGCTAGAGTGAGCGGCGGGAAGCCACAACGAGAAGACGAAGATCCCCGCCTTTATGGAGACACCGACGACGAGAAGCGTCGATGCCGCGACAAGCCACATCGGATGGTGCAGTGAAGCGAGGCGCTCGGTGAGGAGGGTGAGATTGAGCGTTCCGGTGTGGTAGTAGATGATCCCCACCCCGAACAGGTACATCGCCATTCCCAGGGCCGCGAGGATAAGATAGTTCAAGCTCGCCCATATCTGCTCAGCCTTCCGTTCGTAGCCGACGAGGAGGAAGCTGACCAGCGTCAGAAGCTCGATGATGACGTAGATGTTGAACAGATCGCGGGCAAGGACAAGGGCGAAGACTGAGGCGAATAGGAAGTGCAGTAAAACGTAGAAGTACGGGCGTAATCGCTCCTTCCACAGATAGGAGGTAGTGGCCAAGAGCAGCAACACTCCCAAGAGCGAGAACGCCAGGCTGACCCGATCGAAAGCAAGCTCGATCCCCAGATCCCTTCCCCATCCCCCGAGGACGATCGACAGATCCGCGCCGCTGTTCAGGCGCGCCCAGAGAGAGCCGATGAGGACTGCATCGATCATAATCGCCAATGGCAGGATCAGGCGAGCTCCCCGTCGCCACAGGAGGCTCACCACGCCGAGCAGGAAGTGCCCAAATGGGAGGAGGACGATGATCATGATCTCCTCTCCTTT